>CAYMRO010000138.1:0-5943 GCA_964392875.1 uncultured Demequinaceae bacterium | reverse complement strand
CCAAATTCTCGATTGAACTGGGCCGCCACGTCGGTTAACCCGCGTCCACAGGCGGGGCCCTCATGCGCACTGTCCCCAGCCCACCCGAACGCGCAGGCGGCGAGCCAAGCGCTTGCGCTTGAGTGTTGGCATGACAGTGGCGATCACGGGAGCTCGCTCGCTTGGGGCGTTCCTCGGCGAATGCAGCGAGGCGGTGTCAGGTGCGGACCTGCGTAAGAAGTTTGGCGCGAGCGCCGTGAAGCGCGCCGTAGCGCGGGGCGAGCTTGTGCGAGTGCTTCCCGACGTCTACGCGCCACGAATCCACGCGCGGGCGTTCCGGGTGCGGGCCAAGGCGGCAGCGCTGTGGGCAGGCGGCACGGTCTCGGGAGCGGCGGCACTGTTTCTGTGGGGGCTTGTCGACAGCCCGCCGCAGGACATCGAGATACTCGTGGCGCACGGGCGCAACCCGCGATCCCAACTTGGTGTGACACTGAGGAGAACCACGAAGGCACTCCCGTCCAGCGTGCGGGACGGCGTGCCCGTGCTCGGTCCTGCGGCAGCTGTGGTTCTGGGATATGGGCAGTTGCCTGAGCGCATCCGATCAGAGGTGCTCTATTCCGCAGTCCGTCGCAGGCTCGCATCGCCCGGACAACTCGAGTCAGTCCTCGCCTCGATGCCCAGAATCACGGCGCGTAAGAGTCTGGAGCGAAGTGTGCGCGCGGCTGCCGCAGGTGCTCAGAGTTACCTCGAAGAACGTGCGCTGTACAAAGTCTTCAACACCCGCGAGTTCGCGCGGTTTGTGCGCCAGCATGAAGTGGTCATCGAGGGCAATCAGTTCTTCCTCGACATGTTTGACCCCGCCACGAAGACCGCGCTCGAACTTGATGGCCGCAACGGGCATCTTGATGCGTTCCGGCAGAAGAACATCACGCGCGACTGCTGGATCGCGGGCATCGGGGTGCAAACGCTGCGCTTCAGTTACAGCGACCTCGTGGAGCGACCCGAGTGGTGCCGCCAGATAGTACGCGAGGTACTTCGGGTGCGCGCGGGTGGGAATCGCGCCTTGCGGACCTGATGAACCCATGGGGGTCGAGATTCTCTGATAACCGGACCTCATGTACCCATAGGAGACCGGCGGCGGAGCTGCGGGTGTGGGGCGGCTACTGCGTGAGGACCGCTACGGCCGTAACTTCCGTCGCGTCAACGCCCACCAAGTCCAGAGACTCAACTCGCCCAGCGGACATGAGGTCGCCCCGCGCGGACGCCACCAGATGCAGCATCGACTCCGGCACAGACAGGGTCACGGACGAGATTACGGTCTTCTGCGACACCTTCGCCTCGGACTTGACCTTGCGCAGCGCCGCGAGAGCCGCACCCGCCGCCGCGAGCGTCTCCGCACCCGCGGCGGGCACCCCAGCGGGCCACGGCGAACGGTGCACGGATCCTTCGCGATACCAGGACCACACTTCCTCGGTGGCGAAGGGCAGCACGGGCGCAAACAGCGCTAGGAACGCGTCTAGCGCGCGGACCAGCGTGGCACGGGCCGACGCTGCGCCAGGCGAGCATTCCGCGTCAGGAGATACCGCCTCACCAGGGGCGACGCCGTCGTAGGCGCGGTCCTTAACGAGCTCCACGTAGTCGTCGCAGAAGGTCCAGAAGAGGGATTCGGCTGCCTCGAGCGCGCGCGTGTGGTCGTACGCCTCAAGCGCGGCCGTTGCGGTGGCAATGAGTGAGTCCACCGCGCCAAGCATCGCCACATCGAGCGGCTCGGTTACTTCAAAGCGGCGCACCGCCTCGGCGGCGGCCACGCCGTCGGCGAGCGACACGTCAGCGGCCGTTCCAACACCGGTTGCACCCAACACGAACTTGGACGCGTTGAGCACCTTCATGGCGAGGCGCCGCCCCACCTTCATCTGGCCCTCGTCAAATGCCGCGTCCGTACCAAGCCGCGCAGACGCCGCCCAGTACCGCACAGCGTCGGATCCGTGGGTTTCGAGCAGCCCCATGGGCGTCACCACGTTGCCCTTTGACTTGGACATCTTCTTGCGGTCGGGGTCCAGGATCCACCCGGAGATCGCCGCATGCTTCCACGGCAGCACTCCCTCCTCAAGGTGCGCGCGCACCACCGAGGAGAAGAGCCACGTGCGGATGATGTCTTGTCCCTGCGGACGCAAGTCCATGGGGAAGGTGCGCGAATACAGATCGGCATCGTCGCGCCACCCGGTCACGATCTGCGGGGTGAGCGAGGAGGTGGCCCACGTGTCCATGATGTCGGGGTCGCCAATGAAGCCACCGGCCACACCGCGCTGCGCTTCGTCAAACCCGGGCGCGGGCTCCGCAGAGGGGTCAACGGGAAGCGAGTCCTCGGACGGCACAATGGGCGAATCCCACACCACTTCGCCATCGGCGTCGAGTGGGAACCACACCGGCACCGGCACACCAAAGAAGCGCTGCCGCGAAATGAGCCAGTCGCCCGTGAGCCCACCCACCCAGTTCTCGTAGCGCTTGCCCATGTGCGCGGGCACAAAATCCAGCGCCTCGCCGCGCGCCAGCAGCCCCTCACGCAGCGCGGCATCGCGCCCACCGTTGGAGATGTACCACTGACGTGATGTGACGATCTCGAGCGGCCGGTCGCCCTTTTCGTAAAACTTCACGGGGTGCGTGACGGGCTTGGGTACCCCAATCAACGCGCCCGCCTCGGCGAGCAGTTCCACCACTCGCTTCTGCGCGGAAAAGACCGTGTTACCAGCAATTTCGGCATAGGCGGCAATACCGGCCGACGTTGTGATCGCCTCCGGCGGTTCCGGCAAGATTCGCCCGTCCCGGCCAAGCACCGCGCGGGTGGGGAGCTGCAGTTCGCGCCACCAGATGACGTCGGTGACGGCGCCAAACGTGCAGATCATTGCGATGCCGGAGCCCTTCTCAGGGGAGGCCAACGGGTGCGCAAGGACGGGAACGGAGACCCCAAACAGCGGCGTGACCACGGACGTGCCAAAGAGATCCTGGTATCGCTCGTCGTTGGGGTGAGCCACGAGCGCCACACAAGCCGGCAACAGCTCTGGCCGCGTGGTTTCGATGAAAACTGGCTCACCGCCGTCGGCCCTTGCAAAGGCGACGCGATGGTAGGCGCCGGGACGCTCGCGGTCCTCTAACTCCGCTTGCGCAACGGCCGTGCGGAAGGTGATGTCCCACAGGGTTGGGGCCTCGGCCTGGTACGCCTCGCCGCGTGCCAAGTTGCGCAGGAACGCCTGCTGCGCCACCGCTTGGGATGACGGCGAGACGGTCTGATAGGTACGCGACCAGTCAACGGACAACCCAAGGTGGCGCCACAGGGACTCGAACTGCTTCTCGTCGTCCGCGGTGAGACGCTCGCACAGCTCCACAAAGTTGCGGCGCGAGATGGGCACCTGATTACCGGACTTGCCCTCGCCGCCCTCGAATGGGGGGTCAAAGCCTGGGTCATACGGCAACGTGGGGTCGCAGCGGACGCCAAAGTAGTTCTGCACGCGGCGCTCGGTTGGGAGGCCATTGTCGTCCCAGCCCATGGGGTAAAACACCTCGCGCCCGCGCATGCGCTGGAACCGCGCGATGACGTCGGTGTGCGTATACGAGAAGACGTGGCCAACGTGCAGCGACCCGGAGACGGTGGGCGGGGGAGTGTCGATCGAGTACACCTCGTCGCGGCCCTTGGTGCGGTCAAAGCTGTAGGTGCCCTCGCGGTCCCATACTTGCGCCCAGCGGTCCTCAAGTCCGTCGACGGTTGCCTTTTCTGGGATGCGGGAAGTCATGGCGGACATTCTCTCAGAAATGGCCCGACGCTCTGCTCGCCTCAGGTGCGGATTGTGCGCCTAGAGCGGAATGCCGGGGCAACTCGGTGACGTTGTCAGTGGCGTCCCCTAGTGTTTTGTTCAGGCCGCCTTTGAGGGCGTGTCGCCAATCCCCATCCCCTTTACCTTCCCCGGAGGTCGGCTATGGCCGATGCAGTTCAGAGTGCGCCCACGGTGGGCGATTCCAACCGTTGGCGCATGCTTGCCGTCATCGCGGTTGCGCAGTTGATGATCATTCTCGATGGCTCCATCGTCAACGTGGCGCTGCCTCATATTCAAGCGGCGCTCAATATTTCGGATGCCGACAGGCAGTGGGTTGTCACCGCCTACATCCTCGCCTTTGGTTCGCTGCTGCTGCTCGGCGGCCGCGTCGCCGACTACTGGGGCCGCAAGCGCACATTCATTGTTGGTCTCGCGGGCTTTGCCGCGGCCTCGGCTCTTGGCGGGCTTTCGCCGTCGCAGGAGTACATGTTTGCCGCGCGCGGACTGCAGGGTGTGTTCGCTGCGCTGCTCGCGCCTGCTGCGCTATCCCTCGTCACCGTGGCGTTCACGGAGCCCAAGGAGCGCGCAAAGGCGTTCGGTGTGTTCGGTGCGCTGTCTGGCGCGGGTGCTGCCATTGGCCTCATCCTTGGTGGCTTCCTCACGGACGGCCCCGGCTGGCGCTGGGTCATGTGGGTCAACGTGCCCATCGCCATTGTCACCGCCATCTTCGCGTTCGTCATTGTGCGCGAGTCCAAGGCCGGTGGGCACCCTCACTTCGACATTCCGGGCGCCCTGCTCGCGACCCTTGGTCTGCTGTCGCTCGTATACGGACTGTCGCGAGTGTCTTCCGTTCAACACGGCTGGGCCGATCCTTGGGTCATCGCCACGCTCGTGATGGGAGCCATTCTGCTGGTCTCGTTCGTGCTGTTTGAACGTAGGACGGACCACCCGCTGCTGCCGTTGCACATCCCGTCCGACAAGGTTCGCGGCGGTTCCTACCTGACGTTCCTCATGGTGGGTGCTGGGCTCACGGCCATGTTCCTGTTCCTCAGCTACTACATGCAGGCGGTGCTCGGGTATTCGGCGCTCAAGACCGGCGTGCACTTCTTGCCGTTCTCGCTTGGCATCATCCTCACGGCAGGCATCGTGGCCCGCGTTCTCCCCAAGGTTGGCCCGCGGCCGCTCATGATCATTGGTTTGATCGTTGCCGCGTGCGGCATGTTGTTGCTGTTGCGCACCACTTCGGCGGATCAGTACTGGACGCACGTGTTCCCGTCGCTCGTCATCATCCCTGTTGGTATGGCGTTTGTGTTCATCCCTACCTCCTCAACCGCACTCATAGGGGTGTCGCCTCGCGATGCCGGCGTAGCGTCGGCCCTTTTGAATACGTCACAGCAGGTAGGCGGGTCAATTGGCCTGGCGTTGCTGTCCACGCTTGCGCTCGCCGCGCAGAAGGCGTCGATTGCCGACCTCGGAACGCAGCCCGATGGGCAGCCGTACCCAGACTCGCTCGTTGCGGGCTTCCACGTGGGCTACCTGTGGGGTGCCATCGTGCTACTGCTTGGTGCGCTCATCGCATTCGTGTTGGTGCGCATCAAGAAGCACGAGTACCACGCTGACTCCACGGACGAGGCGCCCGCAATGGCAATCTAGTCCGCTCGCCGAGCGAGCGCGGTGCTGAGGCAGTAGCGTTCGGATCATGGTGCGTTTCTTGATAAACCTCGTGATCTACCTTGCCTCCGCCGCGCTCGCTCTGTGGGTGGCGTCGCTGGTCCTGGGGGAGGAGCACTTCTCCATTGGGCTGTCTGGTCTGCTCATCGCAACCATCATCTTTGCCGTGCTGCAGGCGATCCTCGCGCCTTTCATTTTCAACATGGCTCGTAAATACGCGAGCTTCCTGCTGGGTGGCGTGGGCCTCGTTTCCACTTTCCTTGCCTTGTTGATCACCACTTTGGTTACCGACGACGCCGCACTCGACATCAAAACCGTCACCGGATGGGTGGTCGGCACGCTCATCGTGTGGCTCATCACGGCCATAGGTGGCTGGCTGCTGGGCCTCATCTTCCTCAAGAAGCGGGCCGTGGGCCGCGACAGCTGACGGGCGCTGCGCCCGAGTTCACGGCGCCCATACTCACTGCGCCCGAGTTCACGGCGC
>CAYMRO010000137.1:0-6034 GCA_964392875.1 uncultured Demequinaceae bacterium | reverse complement strand
AAGATCCTTGACGAGCGATGCGGGGGCGCCAAACGTGGGGTACCCAGAGGGCTTGGTTCCTTTGGGCGCGATGGGCACCTCAAGGTGGCAAAGGGCCACATCGGCGCCCTCTACATACGCCTTGGTGGGTTTGAACAATGGCCCAAAGTCGTAGCCGCTGCCGCTCCGCGCTGACTGCATCACCGGCGCATGCGGCAACACATCGCCAATGGCGACGAGGCTGAACTCCACGGTGGGTGTGGTGGGAGTTGGCGAAGGCGTGGAAGACGCCGGCCCAGCGGTTGGCTCGGCCGCCGTGCCCGACGCTGTTGGTGAGGTGGTGGGTGTGCCCGCCTCCGCGTGGGGCGAGCGGGGCGCCACGGCCAGTGCGGCGCCAATCCCCACGAGTGCGGCAACCACGCTTGCGGCCACGATCCCAAGTGCTCGCTGTTTGCCGTGTGCGTGCGCGGGTTGGGGACGGGCCATGGAGCCATTATCCCGGGCGACTGGGCACCTTCCGCGACGCCGCTAAGGTGATGCCATGGAACGCCTGCCCAACTGGCTGACGTGGTGCAGACTCATTGCTGTGCCAATCGTCATGGCACTGCTCGCCATCGACGATGGTCGCGAGGGTGCCGCGCGGTGGTGGGCTGTGGGCGTTTTCTTCATCGCATGCATGACGGACTTCCTCGATGGCTACCTCGCAAGGCGCTGGCACGTCATCACGTCATTCGGCAAACTCGCCGATCCCATCGCTGACAAGGCGCTCGTACTCGGCACCCTGCTCATGCTGTGCATCACCGACGGCGTTCCCTGGTGGCCCTTCGTGATCATCCTCGTGCGCGAGGTGACCGTGACGGTGGGCCGCTTGCGGGTGGCCTCGCACGTTGTGATCCCCGCGAGCCGGGGCGGCAAGGTGAAGACCATGGTGCAACTCTTCGCCATTGGGTTCTACTTGCTTCCCAAGATGCCGCACTGGATCGATGTCCTCGCATGGTGGCTCCTCGTAGCGGCCGTTATTTTGTCCGTGGCCACGTGGATTGATTACGAGATGCGGCTTGCGCGTGCACGCAAGGCCAGCGCCGATGCTCCCTGAGCAGGCCGTCGCGGCGGCCATTTCTGGGGCCGTGACCATCGCGTGTGGCGAATCCGTCACGGGCGGATTAGTGTGCTCGGCGCTCGTTGCAGTGCCAGGAGCGTCCGACGCTGTGGCTGGCGGAGTGGTGGCGTACACCATTCCGGCAAAGGTGAGCGTGCTTGGGGTAGACGGCGCGATTATCGAGGCTCACGGAGTGGTGAGTGAGGAAGTGGCGCTCGCGATGGCGCGGCGCGCAAGAGACCTGTTCCAAGCGGATATTGGCGTTGGCACAACCGGAGCCGCCGGGCCCACTGAACACGGCGGGAAGCCAGCGGGAACGGTGTGTGTTGCGAGCGTCGGGCCGGCAGGCGAATTTGCTGCCACCGCGCGCTTTGCCGGTGACCGCGCGGCTGTGCGGGAAGCGGCAGTGGGCGCGGCTCTCGCCGTGCTCGGATACGCCCTGGGCGAAGCGGACGGGCGGAGTGTTGTAAGCAAGGAACAACCGTGAGGTAATGTGCGTTGTGCTGGCATGATCAACACTCAAGCGATGAGGGGAGGGCGAATGCCTATTCTGCGCAATGAGATTGGCGATGTCCTCCGGGACGCTCGCCTGCTGCAGGGCAAGACCCTGCGCGACATCTCCTCGGGCGCTCGCGTGTCCCTTGGGTACCTGTCCGAGGTTGAGCGCGGCCAGAAGGAAGCGTCCAGCGAATTGCTCGCATCCATTTGCGAAGCGCTCGATGTTCCGATGTCGGAGATTCTGCAGTCCGTGTCAGATCGCTTCGCCATGGCTGAGTCACTCACAGACGTGCGCGTCATGCCCCGCATTCCGGACACTGTCCCCGAGCTGTTGAGCTCGTTCCGCGGCCGCTAATGCGCCTCAGCGAGTTCTGGGAACTCGCCGACGCGGTGTTTGGTGCCGCATACTCACGCACGCTCGCGCGCGAAATGGCCCTCACGGGGCTTGATTCGCTCACGCCCGCTGCCGCGCTTGAGGCTGGTGTGGCGCCTCGCGATGTGTGGCACGCGTGGTGCGATCAGATGCAGATCCCGCTCGATGAGCGAGACGGGCACGACCGCACGCGCCTCCTCCCGCCGCGGCGCTGACGGCCAGCTTTCCCGTCTGCACAGACTCGGCGTGTCGCTTTCATTCGAACAGACGTTCGATTACTGTGATGTCCACAGGGAGTTGCTTCCGCAATGTCATCCACAGGACGGCAGGGGGCGCGGGTCCCATGTCAGCGGTCGCGAGTAGCGTCGCAGACATAGACGGATACGGCAGTGATGCCACGAACGATGGGACAAGACATGGCGAACGGCGCAGACCGCACCAAGGCACTCGAGGCGGCTCTCGGTCAGATCGACAGGCAGTTCGGCAAGGGCTCGGTGATGAGGCTCGGCGAGCACGAGGCGGTGGCGGTTGAGGCCATCCCAACGGGCTCCATCGCGCTGGACATCGCGCTTGGCATCGGCGGGCTCCCGCGCGGACGCATTGTGGAGATCTACGGACCGGAATCCTCCGGTAAGACCACGGTTGCGCTGCACGCGGTGGCGAGCGCGCAAAGGGCTGGCGGCGTAGCCGCCTTCATCGACGCCGAGCACGCTCTCGATCCCGAATATGCAAAGCGACTTGGCGTGGACACAGACAACCTCATCGTCTCCCAGCCAGACACCGGCGAGCAGGCGCTTGAGATCGCGGACATTCTGATTCGCTCCGGCGGCGTGGACATTCTCGTCATCGACTCCGTGGCGGCGCTCGTTCCCAAGGCGGAGATCGAGGGCGAAATGGGCGACAGCCACGTGGGTCTGCAGGCGCGGCTCATGTCGCAGGCGCTGCGCAAGATCACGGGTGCGCTGAGCAATACCAACACCACGGCCATCTTCATCAACCAGTTGCGCGAGAAGATCGGCGTTTTCTTTGGCTCGCCGGAGACCACCACGGGCGGCAAGGCCCTCAAGTTCTACGCTTCCGTCCGCCTCGATGTTCGCCGCATTGAGACGCTCAAGGAAGGCACGGAGCCCGTAGGTAACCGCACGCGCGTCAAGGTAGTCAAGAACAAGATGGCGCCGCCGTTCAAGCAGGCAGAGTTCGACATCATCTACGGCCAGGGCATCTCCGCCGAGGGCGGGATCATCGACATGGGCGTCGAGACGGGCTTCGTCAAGAAGTCTGGCTCTTGGTACACGTACGAAGGCGACCAACTGGGGCAGGGCAAGGAGAACTCCCGCCAGTTCCTCAAGGACAACCCGCAGCTCGCGGCCGAGATCGAGACCAAGATCAAGGCCAAGCTCGGCGTGGGTGCCGTGCCCATTGGCGAGGAGTCGCAAGAGGTGCCGGAGGTTGCTCCGGCGAAGGCCGCGCCTGCGGACGCGGCGGCAGACAAGGCCGCCGCCGTCGCCAAGGAAGACGCGCCCTTCTAGCAATGGCTCGCGCTCGGCGGGAAGACGCCCCCACGACACCGGCGGATCCCGTCGAGCGCGCGCGTGAGATCGCGCTGCGATCGCTCACGCAAGGTCCGCGCTCGTGCGCTCAGCTTCGCGAGAAGTTGCTGGCGCGGGAGGTGGAACCGCATATCGCCGATGCCCTCATTGTGCGGTTCGTGGAAGTTGGATTGCTAGACGATGCCACTCTCGCCGCGCAGATTGCACGCACCAGGCACGCGGAGCGCGGGCTCGCCCCGCGCGCCATTCGCATGGAGTTGCAGCGCAAGGGATTCACGCCCGCTGACATCGCTGCGGCACTCGAGCCCATCCCTGACACCATTGACGATCGTGCACGCGAGCTGGCACGCAAGCGGTGGGATTCATTGAGCGGACTCGAGTACGAGGCACGCGCACGGCGAGTGGTTGGCATGCTCGCGCGCAAAGGCTACTCACCGTCGGGGGCGTTTGCAGTCGTGAAAGACTGGCAACGTGCCGATAAAGCAGGTGTCGACTAGTCAGCAGAGGGGAGCATTGGTATGCCTTCGTCGCCCACTGTGGTGATTCTGCTGCTCTTGGGCGCCTCGCTCGTGGCGCTGCTGCTGGTGCTCTTTGCTCGGCGTGAAGCCACCGCTATTCGCGCGGCAGCCCGCCAAGAGGTTGATGAAGGGCGGGAGGACGCCCGCGCCATGCTCGTGGAGGCACAGCGGCGCGAAGAGCGGGTAGCGCTGCGCGAGAAGGAGAGCATCGCGGACCAACGAGCGCACCAGCAATACGCGCGTCAGTTGGACGAACGTGTGAGCGTGGTCTCTCGCGACGAGCGTCGCCTCGCCGAGGAGCGCGCCACGCTCGAGAAGGACCTCAACCGCAGG
Organism: uncultured Demequinaceae bacterium; assembly: GCA_964392875.1. Taxonomy (GTDB): domain Bacteria; phylum Actinomycetota; class Actinomycetes; order Actinomycetales; family Demequinaceae; genus Demequina. Next base: position 1,684 of record CAYMRO010000137.1, on the reverse strand, counting down.
CTCGCCGAGGTGGCATCGCTGTCCCAGGATGAGGCACGTTCGGAACTGCTCGCACGGCTACGCGCTGACGCGGAAGCGGACGTGGTGATCGAGCGCCGCAAACTCGAACGCGCGCTCCACAAGGAGCTGGACGTCAAAGCCAGGGAAGTGCTCGTAGACGCGATGCAACGGCAAGTTGGTGCGTCAACCGCACAGACGGCCGTGACCTGGATAGACCTCCCCTCTGAAGAAATGAAGGGCCGCATCATCGGCCGCGAGGGACGGAACATCCGCGCGTTCGAGGCCCTAACCGGCGTGAACGTATTGGTCGAGGAGGGGGTGGACGCGGTTCAACTGTCGTCGTTCGACGTAGAGCGTCGCGAAATCGCCGAGGTGACACTGCGGGCCCTCGTGGAGGATGGGCGCATCCAGCCGCACCGGGTGGAACTCGAATACGCCAAGGCGGTGGCCGCCGCCCAACAACGCCACATGGACGCGGGCCTCGATGCCATCACCGCCGCGGGCATGCGCGGGGTGGACCAAGAGCTCATCGCCATTCTTGGCAGGCTGCGCTTGCGCAGCTCTTACGGCCAGAACGTGCTCGCGCACCTTGTGGAATCCGCGAACCTCGCTGCCGCGCTGGCGGAACTGGTTGGCGCGGACGTGGACGTGGCTCGCAGGGCCGCGTTCTTCCACGACATTGGCAAGGCGTTCACGGGGGAGCGCGAGGGCACGCACGCCGCGATCGGGGCGGAAATCGCCAAGGCGCATGGTGAAGAGGACGCTGTGGTGCACGCCATCGCCGCGCATCACGACGAGGTCAAGCCGGAGTCCGTTGAGGCCGTGATCGTCCAGATAGCCGACGCCGTGTCTGCCGCGCGTCCGGGTGCTCGTCGCGAAGACATTGACGGCTACGTGGAACGCATGGAGTCTCTCGAGAAGTTTGTGCGGGATCACGTTGGCGTCAACAGGGCTCTCGCGATGTCTGCGGGGCGTGAGGTGCGCGTGATTGTGGAACCCAGCGAGGTGGACGACGAAGGCGCGCAACTCCTGGCGCGTACAATTGCCGAGCACATCAGCAAGGAATTCAACGTCCCTGGAGAGATCAAGGTGACCGTCATCCGCGAACTTCGTGCGGAGGCCGTCGCTCAATAGCGCGCATGAGCACCCCTACTTACGTCGTCAAGACGCTCGGCTGTCAAATGAACGTCCACGACTCCGAGCGCATGGCCGGCCTGCTTGAAGGCGCCGGCTACGAGGCCGCGCCCCCGGGCGTCGAACTGGCCGACGTTGTGGTCATCAACACGTGTGCGGTCAGGGAAAACGCCGCCAACAAGTTGTACGGCAATCTTGGTCAACTCGCCCACGCCAAGTCCGAGCGCCCCGGCATGCAGATCGCGGTTGGCGGCTGCCTCGCCCAAAAGGATCGTGGAGAAATCGTGAAGCGCGCGCCGTGGGTAGACGTGGTCTTTGGCACGCACAACATCGACGTTTTGCCGGTGCTCCTAGAGCGAGCGCGCCACAACGCTGAGGCGCAAGTGGAGATCGAAGAGTCCCTCAAGACCTTCCCGTCAACGCTCCCCAGCCGCAGGGACGCCATCGCGTCGGGATGGGTGTCCATCTCCGTGGGGTGCAACAACACGTGCACCTGCTGCAGTGTCCCCAGCCTCAGGGGCAAGGAGAGGGACCGCAGGCCCGGCGAGAT
>CAYMRO010000136.1:0-6037 GCA_964392875.1 uncultured Demequinaceae bacterium | reverse complement strand
AACCAGCGGGCGTGCGGATGAAGACCGCGAGGGCGTCAGGGATGGAGTGGTTGACGGCCACGAATTCGAGGTCAAAGCTGCCCAGCCGCTCGCGCTGACCCTCCTTCACCGCCAACGTAACTGGGTTGATGCGGTGTTCTTTGAGTTTGGCCTCGATGAACGCGAGCGTGAGCTGCGAGCCGATGAGCGGGATGTCCGCACGCAAGCGCAACAGGAACGGCACGGCGCCAATGTGATCCTCGTGACCGTGGGTGAGGACAATCGCCTCCACGTCATCGAGTCGCTCTTCGATGTACGTGAAGTCGGGGAGGATCAGATCAACCCCGGGCTGGTGTTCCTCAGGGAAGAGCACGCCACAGTCCACGATGTCAGGCGGCCGTTGTACTCGAAAACAGCCATGTTGCGGCCAACCTCGCCGAGCCCTCCTAGCGGGACGATGCGAAGGGTGCCCTGCTCGAGCGCCTCTGGCAAAGGAAGTTCTGGGTGGAAGTGCATTGCTACTCCTGAACGGGTAAGCCCGCTTCGGCAAGGAAGGCGGCGAGCGCCGCGTACTCCTCGTCGGTGGCGGGAACATACGGAAGTCTGGTGGCGCGCGAGGGGATGACCCCTGCGGCTTGGAGGGCGGCCTTGGCCATGACGCCGCCCGGGCCGCGGCCCATGATGGCGTCGACAACGGGGATCAGCTGCTCGTGCCCGGCATCGGCTAGGCCAGCGTCACCGGCCTCATGGGCGGAAATCATCGCGCGGATCCAGGGCGATGCCACGTGACTCACCACGGAGACCACGCCCACTGCTCCGGCGCGGAGAAACTCCAGCGTGAGGGGGTCATCGCCCGAGTACCACGCAAGCCCAGTGCGCGCTATGCGGTCCTTGGCGGCCTCCACTTGGGCCGTGGCGTCCTTGTTGGCGACGATGTTGCTGACGTCGGCGAGCACGTCATAGGAGTCGTCAGACAGTGCAATGCCGGTTCTACCAGGAATGTCGTAGAGCATGACGGGCAGATCACTGGCGCCAGCAATGGCCTTGATGTGGGCCACGATCCCCGCCTGTTGCGGCTTGGAGTAGTACGGGACCAGGGCCAGCACGCCGTCCGCCCCCGCCTCTGCGGCCTGCTCCGCCATGCGCACGGCGTGCGCCGTGTCGTTGGAACCAGCGCCGGAGATGATGAAGGTGTCAGGGCCAACTGCCTCGCGCACCGCCTGGATGAGTTCCACCTTCTCCGGAGCATGCGTGGTTGGCGCCTCGCCCGTGGTGCCGGACAGGACCAGCCCGTCATTGCCTTGCGCCACCAAAAACTTGGCCAATGCCTGTACGGACGCAAAGTCGATCTCGCCGTCCGCGTGCATGGGCGTGACCATGGCGGTGAGCAGCGAGCCAAAGGGGCGCGCGGAATCTGTCATGGGGCTAAACCTATCGCGGGGACGGATGCGAACTTGCGGGGGTGGGCGCTGGTCACGAGCAACCGCCTCCGCGCATCCCGGGCACGTCAGTCCGCGTCGATGACGAGAGTCACGTCGCTGAGGTCGCGCACCTCTGAGGGGCCGGAGACCACCTCGGCGTCAAACTGCAGCACGTAACCGATGTCGCTGAATGTCGCATTGGTGACCGTCAAGGCCAACTGGACGTCGCCGTCGGGCGTAGTGGCCGCCACCACGGCATGGCGAGGGTTATCGCCAAAGGTGTCATTCCACGCCTTGAAAAACTCGGCAGCGTCCGTAGGCGAGGCAATCTCTGTTGCCTTGTCCACCTTCACCACCGTGTTGCCAACGGCCTTGAGCGTCAGCAGGCTGGTGCCGTTGTCCTCGATGAGCGAGCCGCTATCTGCGCGCGTCACGTAGACCGAGCTGGCGGATGAGCTGTCGTCGCCGCTGAAGAAGACGCTGATGAGCCAGCCGCCACCGATTCCTACTACGAGTGCGATGACAACAATCCAGGCCACCAACTTGGTGCCTTTGCGGCGCGATTCAAACTCGGTCATGGGGCAACCCGTCCGTTCTTGTTGAAGGCTTGGTAGGTGAGCGGCATAAGGCTGGACCAGAAGTCTTCCATCTTCTCCGCGACCATCTCGATCTCGCGTTGCGGGAAGGAGGGGAAGTGCGTGCCTTCGCGCGTGGTGCGCAGGCTTAAGAAGTTCATGAGCGAGCGTGCGTTCATGGTCACGTACATGGAGCTGTAGATGGTGACGGGGAGTACCGCGCGCGCCACCTCGCGAGCAATTCCCGCGTCAAGCATGCGCTGGTAGGACGCGTAAGCGGCCGCGCAACTCGCCTTGATTTCGCTCTCGACCAGAGCGGTCTGCTCCGGGGTGCCGGGCACAAACTCGTAGGCGCCGGGCTTGCCCTGCTGCACCAGATTGCGGTCCGGGCCCGGGTAGTAGAACACCGGCCGCAGCTCGCGGTAGCGGCCCGATTCCTCGTTGTAGCTCGCCATGCGGTGCCGCATGAATTCGCGGAACACAAAGATGGGTGCCTGCACGTAGAACGTCATGGAGTTGTGCTCAAACGGGCTGCCGTGGCGGTCTCGCATGAGGAAGTTGATGAGGCCTGCGCTCTTGGAGGCGTCGGCGTCCACGTCGTCGAGCGATTGCTCGCCCTTGGTGGAGACCCTCGCCGCGAACAGCACGTCCGCGTCTTGTGCGGCCGCCCTGACAAGCTCCACCGTCACGTCGGTGCGAAACTGCGGCTCTTCACGGTTATTTGGCGACTCGGTCACGGCGTTCAGCCTAGTGCCTGCCGTTCCCGCTTTCGCTTCTGCACACGCTCGGTGCGGGGGTGTCGTTTCCCGGGCGACGCTGGCACCGGGATACCAACAGGAACACGGGCCGACGCGGGAGCCAGTGCCGCTCGCGGCGGCACCCCCCGCGCATGCCAGGATGGCCCCATGACTCAGCGCATTTGGCGGGTACCGGCCCGGATCGAGACCGAGCGATTGGTGCTCCGGTGCTACTCGTTCGATGACGTGGCTGCGATGGACGAAGTCATTCCCGCCAACCGGGAGCACCTCGTGGAGTTCCTGGCGTGGGCGCGTGAGGAGCCCGTGCCAACCGAGACGCGCCGTGCCTTCGTGGAACGCTTCATTGAGAAGTACAAGGAGGGCGGCGAGTACACGATGGGTATCTTCACGCGCGGGAGTGGCGAGTACATCGGCGGCACCGGCTTTCACGTGCGCGAGGATCACCTGGAGATTGGCTATTGGATCACCGAGCACGCGCAGGGTCAAGGGCTTGTGACGGAAGCGGCCGGTGCGCTTGCGCGAGTGGCGCTGCAGTTCGCGTTCGCGCCCTACGTGGCGATCTGCTGCGATCCCGCCAACTCGCGCTCGCGGGCGGTCCCCCAGCGGCTGGGCTTTGCACCCGCCGGCCTGCGCCCCGTTGACGGTGTGGCACACGAGTTTTGGCAACTGACGCAGGAAGCGTTCGCCGATTCTCCCGCTAGCGCCGAGCCCCGGCCAGCACTGTTCGACGCCAACGGCTCGCCGCTCGCGTGGCGCGTCTAGCCACATGGCCTCCATGAGGGAACGGCTTAGCCCGGCCCGCCAACAGGCAGTCTCCGTGTCGATCGCTACGGGAGCCTATGGTGTGAGCTTTGGCGCGCTCTCGGTGGCCGCGGGGCTCGACGTGTGGCAGACCGTGGCACTGAGCCTGCTGCTCTTCACGGGCGGCTCGCAGTTTGCGTTCATTGGGGTGATCGGTGCGGGCGGGGCGCCGCTCGCCGCAGTGGTGACGTCCACGTTTCTGGGCCTTCGCAACGGTTTCTACGGGGTGGCGCTCGCGCCGGTCATGCGGCCGCTCGGCGGGTGGCGGCGGGTGTGGGCCGCGCAAGTGACTATTGACGAGTCCACGGCGGTTGCCCTGGCCCAGCCAGCCGACGATGTGCCGGCCAGGCGCATCGGCTTCTGGTGGACTGGGGTTGGGGTTTTTATCACCTGGAACATCTTCACGCTCGTGGGAGCCGGGCTTGGCAGCGCGATTGGGGATCCCTCACGCTGGGGACTCGACGCCGCAGCCGCCGCCGCCTTCCTGGCCTTGCTGTGGCCGCGCCTTGCAACGCGCCTCACGCAGCTAGTGGCGCTGGTCTCCGCCGTGGTGGCCCTTGCCCTGACTCCCGTACTGCCCGCCGGCATGCCCATCCTGGCCGCGGCGGTAGTGGCGATCGTGGCCGGCTGGCGCGCCCCGCGTGCTGGCGAGCGGGTGCCGGAGTGACCGAGGTGACGCCGTGACTGGAAAGACGCCGTGAGCGCGCACGCCTGGGTCTGGGTGGCGATCGTGGCCTCTGCCGTGCTCGCGTGGGGCATCAAGTACGTGGGCCATTCCGTACCGGAATCGTGGCTCGAGAATCCGCGCGTGCACCGCATAGCGGGCTACGTCACCGTGGCGATGCTTGCCGCCCTCTTTGCCGTGCAGGCGTTCACCACTCGCGGCGCCCTCGTGTTGGACTCTCGGGTTGCTGCGGTGGCGGTTGCGCTCGTGCTGCTGTGGCGCAGGGCTCCGTTCTGGCTCGTGGTGCTGGCGGCAGCAGTCACGGCCGCCTTGCTGCGCTGGGCCGGCCTGCCGTAGTCGTGGACACCCACGGACCTTTGGACGTCAACACCCGCGTAGGCTCCTTGGGTGCCCACTGCCGATGTCTCTGCCCGTCCCGCGGTTCCCGGGGATGAGACCGCGATAGCCGCCATTCAGTTGGCGGCGTGGCGAGACTGGATGGGCTCTGCGGTGGATGATCTGCCCCTCGCGGACATCGAGAACCAGTGGGCGGCGGCTATCAACGCTGCGCCAAGCCGCAAACACCGCGTCTTCGTGGCAACGGACGGTCCTCACGTGGTTGGCTTCGCTGGCCTCGCGCCAACCGAGATCATCGCGCTCGAGGTGGCGCCGGAGCATCGCCGCGCTGGCCATGGGAGCAGGTTGCTGGCAGCCTGCGTCGACACGCTGCGCATCAACAACTCGCCAGAAGTGCGTGCGTGGGCGCTCGAGGGCGACGCCGCACGGGAGGCGTTCCTCACTGGCGCGGGCTTGGGACTGGGCGGCGTGCGCCGGGTGCTCGAGGGACCTAACGGCGACCTCGCCGAACGCCTTTGGAGCGCATCGCTCTAGCGGCGCTGTCAGTGACCGTTGCGTCTTGCCGCGCGGTACAGGTCCGCCGCGTATCGCAGGCACTTCCGCGCCTGCGAGCGTTCCCCCGCCGCGTCATACGCAAAGGCAACGTGGAACCACGCGGCCCAGTCGTCGGGCGCCAACTCCACCTCTAGCGAGGCGACCGTCACCGCTTCCTCGGCCGCAGCCTGGGGCAGGCGCCCGCTGGCCGACGCTCCGCCAGCGAAAACCGGCAGGCGCCCCTCGGCCTCAAGCCGCGACGACATCTGCTGAACCGTGGTCCCCAATCGCCATTCCTTGACGAGGAACCACGCGCCAATAACCGGCAGGATGAGCAGCAGCGCCCCCATCGCCTTGGCGATCAACGCGGTGTCGCCCAGCAGCATCACGGCACGCTGCGCAACGAGGCCCAGGTAGATCGCGAGCAGCACGGTCACGGAGACCGCGGCTAGAAGTGCTGGATTGCGGAAGAAGTTCACGGCGCGGGCTTCAGAGCGAGAGGAAGCCGTCGAGGCCAATGGTGAGTCCGGGATGCGCTGCCACCTCGCGAATGCCGAGCAGCACGCCCGGCATGAAGCTGGAACGGTCAAAACTGTCCGTGCGAATGGTCAACTGCTCGCCAGGGTTTCCCAGCAGCACTTCCTCGTGCGCGGTGAGGCCGCGCAAGCGCACGGCGTGCACATTGATCCCGTCAATCACGGCACCGCGCGCGCCATCAGGGTCATCGGTGGTTGCGTCGGGCGATGGCCCCACGCCCTTGGCGGCTCGCGCTGCCGCCACACCTTTGGCGGTGTGCAGGGCCGTGCCGGAGGGGGCATCCACCTTGTCCGGGTGGTGCAGCTCAACAATCTCTACGGACTCAAAGTACGGCGCTGCCATTGCCGCAAAGCGCATGGACAGCACTGCACTAAGGGCGAAATTTGGCGCGATGAGCACCCCAACGCCTGG
>CAYMRO010000135.1:0-6043 GCA_964392875.1 uncultured Demequinaceae bacterium | reverse complement strand
GACCCGTATCCGGACCGCGATGCATCGAGCACCTGGGCACAGGCAATTGACGCGTGCGCCTCAACGCTTGGCATCACGATCGACCGTAACAGCGGCAACACCGGTGACACCGTCAAGGACCTCACCACTGCCGCCTCAAACCTGCCCGACATTGCGATGGTGGACAACCCCAAGGTCTCAACGCTCGCGGATGCTGGACTGCTCACCACCACGGACGAGAACGGCCTTGACGTCTCCAGTATTTCTGAGAACATCCTGAGTGCTGGCGTCATGGACGGCAAGACGTATGGCGTGCCCGTTGGCGCCAACACGCTCGGCCTCTATTACAACCCCAAGGTTCTTGACGACGCGGGCGTGGACATTGCAAGCGTCACGGACTACGCGTCGCTGACGGCGGCCATTGAGAAGGTAGTGGCAGCTGGCCACAAGGGAATCACGTTCTCTGCCGTAGGCACCGAGGAGGGCACGTTCCAGTTCCTTCCCTGGTTCTGGGGTGCCAACGCTGACCTCACGGCCCTCGATTCCTCCGAGTCCGTGGCCGCGTTGACGCTGTGGACCGACTGGGTGAAGAAGGGCGATGCTCCGCAGTCCGTCCTCACGAACACGCAGGGCACCAGCTGGGACGAGATGCTGACCGGTGACTTTGGCTTTGCCGAGAACGGCTCATGGTTCCAGGGAGCCGCGGATGAGAACGGGTTTGGCGTTATTCAGATCCCCGGCATGAGCGGTGGATCCGCACCGGCACCCACCGGCGGCGAGTTCATCACGATCCCACTGCAGAAGGACACCTCGCGCTACGCGACCTCGGCAAAGATCGTGGAATGCCTCACCGCTGGCGATGCTGGAGCAACCGCTTTGGGCTACGTTGCCCCAACGGCCGACGGCGCAGCCGCACAGGTGACCGCCAACGCCGCTGGCGCCAACCAGTTCTGGGTTGACGCTGTGGGCAACGCCAAGCCGCGCACTGCGGACAACCTTGGCATCAAGTACCCCATCATCTCCGAGCAGCTCTACACGGCCATTCAGCTTGCGCTGTCCGGTGGCGCATCACCAGCTGATGCTCTCGCCGCAGCACAAGCGGCTGCCGTAAAGAACATCGGCTGAGCCGAGCAGACAGACAATTACTTCTCCAATGTCTACTGAGCTCGGGAGGCCATCGATGACCGAACGTCCCTTGCCCGCTTCGGCGAGCAGCGTCATCGGCGGCGGAAACGGGGAGGCGGCGCCAAGCGCCGCCTCCCCCACTCCCCGCGACGAGACCGCAAAGAGCGCGGCCCGTAAAGCACAACTGGCGGCGTGGGCGTTCCTCGCCCCGGTCGTCATCTATATGGCGGCGTTCTACGTGTGGCCCCTGGTGCGCAACCTTGATTTGAGTTTCCGCGACTACACGCTGCGCTCGTTCATCGATGGCACGGCCGAGTTCATTGGTCTCGACAATTACGTTTCCATCTTCACCGACGTGGCGTTCCCCACAGCGCTACGTAACACCCTTGTCTTTGTGGCGGCATCGCTGCTCTTCCAGTACAGCATTGGCCTAGCGCTCGCGGTCTTCTTCCACCGCAGATGCCCGCTATCCACCACCTTGCGCGCCCTCTTCCTAGTTCCGTGGCTGCTGCCTCTACTGGTCTCCGCGTCCGTGTGGGCGTGGATGATGAACTCGGACTCCGGCGTCCTCAATTACTTCCTCGAGACCATTGGCCTCGATCCCATCTTTTGGCTAACGTCGCCCAGCTGGTCACTGACCGCGGTGACCATCGCCAACATCTGGATTGGCATCCCCTTCCACTTGGTGCTGCTCTACGCGGGCCTGCAGGCAATCCCTGAGGAGATTCACGAGGCCGCGGCCATTGACGGCGCGTCGCGTTGGCAGACGTTCTGGCGCGTGACGTTCCCCCTCTTGCGCCCCGTGAGCGCCATCACGCTGCTGCTGGGCTTGGTCTACACGCTCAAGGTGTTCGACATCATCTGGGTCATGACCCTTGGCGGTCCGGGCAACTCGTCCACAACCCTCGCCATCTGGTCCTACCGCCTTGGCTTTGGCGGCGGCTCTCCCCAACTGGGCCCAGCCGCGGCCGTTGGCAATGTGCTCATCGTCATCGCCTTCATCTTTGGCCTCTTCTATATCCGCGCCCAGCGAAAGGCGCTGCGATCATGAGAAGGCAACGCAATTGGGGCACCACGGTCGTGGGCGTCATCGTGACGGGCATCATGCTCTTCCCGCTGTACTGGATGATCAATGTCTCCCTGACTCCCAAGGATCAGCTCCGCGCAGACCCCCCGCCCGTGTTCCCCACCAACCCCACGTTCGAGGGCTACAGCAAGGTTGTTCACGAGCAGCTCCCCTACCTGGGGACCAGCTTTTTGGTTGGCCTGGGCACCGTGATCGTGACGCTCATCGTGGCCGCACCCGCGGGGTATGCGCTCGCCAAATTACGGCCCCGCGGCGGCTCCGCCCTCAACTTTGGGCTCCTCGTTGCGCAAATGATCCCCGGCATCATCATGGCCATGGGGTTTTACCTCATCTTCAACTCGTGGGGAATGCTCAACACGGTGTGGGGGCTCGTCATCGCGGACTCCACCCTCTCCGTCCCGTTTGGCGTGCTCATCTTCACGGCGTTCATGATGGGCATCCCCAACGAGCTCATTCAGGCGGCCCGCATTGACGGGGCCGGCTATTGGCGCACTTTCCGTTCCATCGTGCTGCCAGTGAGCCGCAATTCCATCGTCACCGTGTCTCTGTTTGCGTTCCTGTGGTCGTGGTCGGACTTCCTGTTTGCCTCCACGCTCAATCGCGGCGGCGCGCTGCAGACCATCACCATTGGCATCTACCGCTATCTGGGCAACAACACCCAGGACTGGAACGCCATCATGGCCACCGCCGTGGTGGCCTCCGTCCCCGCGGCCTTCCTGCTCGTCATCGCCCAGCGCTACGTGGCCGCAGGTGTGACGGCCGGCGCCATCAAAGACTGAACCACTCATGGAAGCGAGCATCGTGACTGACCCAACCCCGGCGTCGAGCAATACCACCAGCATTGGCGGGCCGGTGGTGCCAAGCGTCTCCAAATTGCGGCCACTTGGGCCAGGCGAGGTCACTGTCACCGGGGGCCTTTGGGCCAAGTACCAGGAGCTCAACGCCACGGTGATCATCGATCACTGCCTTACGTGGATGGAGAGGATCCGCTGGATCGGCAACTTCGATGCGATCGCTGCAGGCAGCGCCAAGCACGCGGGCATCGAGTTCACCGACTCCGAGGTCTACAAGCTGCTCGAGGCCATGGCCTGGGAGCTTGGCAGGGCGCCTAAGCCCAGGCTCGCATCGCGCTTTGATGCGCTCGTTGCGCGCGTTGCGGCCGCGCAGGATCCAGATGGCTATCTCAACACCAGTTTTGGTCACGAGGGGCAGCGCGCGCGCTTCAGCGACCTCGAATGGGGCCACGAGCTCTATTGCTTTGGGCACTTGCTGCAGGCCGCGGTAGCGCGCCTGCGCACGGGCTACGACGATGCCCTGGTTGGCGTGGCACGCCGGGCTGCGGACCTGCTGTATCAAGAATTTGGGCCCGACGGTCGGGTTGCCGTATGCGGTCACCCGGAGGTTGAGCTTGGGCTCGCCGAATTTGGCCGGGCCACGGGCGACGCGCGCTACCTTGACCTTGCGCGGCTCTTCGTTGACCGGCGCGGAACCGGCACCCTCGCACCCATCGACTATGGCCAGGAGTACTTCCAAGACGACGTCCCCATCCGCGATGCCACCGTGTTGCGAGGCCACGCCGTGCGCGCGCTGTACCTCACAGCTGGGGCGTTTGATGTTGCCGTAGAGACGGGAGATGACGGCCTCGCAAGCGCCGTGGCGGCCCAGTGGGAGGCCACGGTTGCCCGCCGCGCGTACATCACGGGCGGCGTTGGCTCGCATCACCGCGACGAGGCGTTTGGCGATGACTTTGAACTCCCGCCGGATCGCGCCTACTCGGAGACCTGCGCGGCAATCGCCTCCGTCATGCTCTCTTGGCGACTGCTGCTCGCCACCGGAGAACCGCGGCGCGCGGACGAGATGGAGCGCGCTCTCCTCAACAACGTACTCGCCTCTCCAAGCGAGGACGGGCGCGCCTTCTTCTACGCCAACACGCTGCACCGCCGAACTCACGGCACGGTGCCCGCCGAGGATCACGTAAGTGCGCGAGCGGACACCACCCTCCGCGCACCGTGGTTTGAGGTCTCCTGCTGCCCCACGAATGTTGCGCGCACGCTTGCGAGCGTGGCGCTCTACTTTGCTACCGCGGATGATCACGGCATTCAGTTGCACCAGTACGGCGAGTACCGGGTTGATACCAGCATCGATGCTGGTCCAGTTGCGCTCGCAGTGAGCGGTGGCTACCCCTTTGAGGGCGCCATCACCGTTCACGTCCGGGCCATGCCCGCGGCGGGCGCCACCGTCTCCCTCCGCATCCCCGAATGGGCTCAGGGTGAGGCGTCGTGGGTGGTCTCGTCCACCTCGGCTATCGCCACCCGTGGCGATGGCGTGCTCGTGGTCGATGGCCTCGTCACGGGCGATGTCATCGAGCTCTCGCTGCCTTGCGGGCCGCGCATCACCTATCCCGATCCTCGCATCGACGCCGTCCGGGGCGACGTGGCCGTGGAGCGCGGGCCGCTCGTGCTCGCGCTGGAATCCGCGGACCTGCCCGAGGGGATGGACGTCAACGACGTGGCGATCGACGCCGCGAGCGGCGCCATACCAACTGAAGCCGGTGCAGCCGTGACTTTGCTTGCGCTCGGTGACAACGGCGACGGCTGGCCATACGGCACGCCGCCCAAAGCCGCGCCCATCGTCATAGGCCAGATTGACCTGCTCCCCTACTACCGCTGGGCCAATCGCGGCCCGTCAACGATGCGAGTGTTCATCCCGCGGGCGTGATCACGCCTCCACAACCACCGGGATGATCATGGGGCGGCGGCGCAGCTTGGTGCCTACAAAGCGACCGAGCACCCGCCTGGCAACCTGCTCCAACTGATGCGTGTCCGCATTGCCCGCACGGGCGGCCTCCTCGAGCGCATTCTTGATCTGCGGCACGATCGCGTCAAAGACGGAATCGTCCTCCGCAATGCCGCGAGCGTGCACCTCGGGTCCGGAGACCACCTTGCCGTTGCTCGAGTCGATGACCGCGAACACGGACACGAAGCCCTCCTCGGAGAGGATCCTGCGGTCCTTGAGTTCGGTGTCGGTGATCTCGCCAACCGACGAGCCGTCCACGTACACGTTGTGGACCTCTACGGCGCCCACCACGTTCGCCAAGCCATCGCGGAGGTCAACCACCACGCCGTTCTCCGCAAAGATGACGCGCTCTTGCGCAATGCCCGTCTTGACCGCGAGATGACCATTCGCGAGGAGGTGGCGCACCTCACCGTGGACCGGCATCACGTTCTTTGGCCGAATGATGTTGTAGCAGTACAGCAGCTCGCCCGCGCTCGCGTGGCCGGAGACGTGCACGCGCGCGCTCCCCTGGTGCACCACCGTGGCACCCAGGCGCATGAGGGCGTTGATGATGCGGAACACCGCGTTTTCGTTGCCAGGGATGAGGGACGACGCGAAGATCACCAGATCTCCTGGGCCCACCCGCACCTTGTGGTCCAGGTTGGCGATGCGGCTAAGGGCCGCCATCGGCTCGCCTTGGGAACCGGTGCACATGTAGACCACCTGGTCGCCTGGCATGTCATCGGCCTTTTTGGGATCAATGAGGATGCCAGCGGGAACGTGGAGGTAACCCAGGTCTGCGGCAATACCCATGTTGCGCACCATCGAGCGCCCAACGAGTGCCACTTTGCGCCCGTGCGCGTGCGCGGCGTTGAGCACTTGCTGCACGCGGTGAACGTGAGAGCTGAAAGACGCAACCACTATGCGACCCTCCGCTTGCGCGAAGAGCCTGTCCAGCGTGGGACCAATTTCCACCTCAGCCGTGGTGAAACCCGGCACCTCCGCGTTGGTGGAATCCACCATGAAGAGGTCAACGCCCTCTTCCCCGAGCCGGGCGAATGCCCGCAGGTCGGTGAT
>CAYMRO010000134.1:2900-6072 GCA_964392875.1 uncultured Demequinaceae bacterium | reverse complement strand
AGCCCGCCCTCGCCAGCATCCTCGCCGTCCTCGTCGGCGAGCACGTGCTCGACGGTGAGAACGCGGCGCTGCAAGACACCAACGACCGCGTCATGGCGAACATGCAGAAGGACGGCACCTACTCGGTGGTGCCGCGCGTCCCTGGTGGCGAGATCACCCCGGACAAACTCATCGTCATTGGCGAGGTGGCCAAACATTTTGGCCTCTACACCAAGATCACGGGCGGCCAGCGGATTGACCTCTTTGGTGCGCGACTGGAGCAGCTCCCAGCCATCTGGCAGCGGTTGGTCGATGCGGGCATGGAGTCCGGCTACGCGTACGGCAAGTCGTTGCGCACGGTGAAGTCTTGCGTTGGCTCCACGTGGTGCCGCTACGGCGTGCAGGATTCGGTTGGCATGGCGATTGCGTTGGAACTGCGTTACCGGGGATTGCGCAGCCCGCACAAGATCAAGCTGGGCGTGAGCGGCTGCGCGCGTGAATGCGCGGAAGCGCGTGGAAAGGACGTTGGGGTGATCGCCACCGAGAAAGGCTGGAACGTCTACGTGGGCGGCAACGGCGGGTTTGAACCCAAACACGCGCAACTCTTTGCTGAGGACCTGAGCGATGACGAGCTCTTCACGGTCATCGATCGCTACCTCATGTTCTACGTGCGCACCGCAGACAGGCTGCAGCGCACCGCGCCGTGGCAAGAGGACTTTGAAGGCGGGCTGGATCGCCTCAAAGAGATCATCCTCGACGACGCGCTGGGCATCTGTGCGGAACTCGACGCCCACATGGAGCGTCACGTGGACACCTACGAGGACGAATGGGCCGCTGTGCTCAAAGATCCGGAGCGCTTGCGCCAGTTCGCGAGCTTCATCAACGCGCCGGACACCCCGGACCCGTCGCTCGCCTATGTGGAAACGCGCGGTCAGCGCAGGCCGGCCGCTCCGGAGGAGCGCGAGGGCGGCCCAGTCCTCATAGCGTCGGCCACGTTGGAGGTGCGCGCATGATCGCGGTTGATGCGAGCCGGGCGGTACCGGTGTGTGACGTGCGTGAGCTCACGCCCGAACTTGGCGTGGCCGTCTTGGTTGGCGACGAGCAAGTGGCCATCTTTCGGCTTGCCGACGACCGCATCTTCGCCGTGCAGAACCTCTGCCCGTTCTCCGGAGCGTACGTAATCTCGCGTGGCATCACCGGTTCGCGGGGCGAGGAGCCAACCATCGCGTCGCCCATTTTCAAGCAAGTGTTTTCGCTTGAGACGGGCGAATGCCTGGCAACCATGGACAAACTTCCCGTGGAAGGTTTGAGCGCGCATTTGGTGACCTACCGCGTGAGTGTCGACAATGGTCAGGTGATCCTCCACCTGGCCGGTACGGCGTGACGTCCCTCATTGGGCTAGACCTGCGCGGCAAGCGTGTGGTGATTGCGGGCGGCGGTGTGGTCGCTACCCGGCGATTGCGGAGATTTATGGCGGCGGGAGCGGCGGTGCGCGTAGTGGCGCCCGATGCTTCCGACGACATCGCGCGGCAGGCCAGTCACTGCGATCTTGAGTGGGTTCAACGCCCCGTGGAGCCGGCCGACCTCGACGACGCGTGGTTTGTGCTCGCCGCCACCGATGACCGCGCCCTCAATGACGCGATAGCCGGTTGGGCCGAGGAGCGCAGGGTGTGGTGCATTGACGCGTCCGACGCCCACCGCGGCACCGCTCGGCAAGCGGCGATGTCCACGCACGGCGACCTCACCATTGGCGTGGTGTCCGTGGACGCCCCTGATCCCAAGCGCATTCGCTCGGTGCGTGATGCCATCGCGGCGCACATTGACGGCGGCGGGGTTGACTTGCGGCGCCAGCGCCCCGGCAAAGGCCGCGTGATTCTCGTAGGTTCTGGCCCCGGTCAGCCGGGCCTCATGACGGTGCGCGGGCGGCAAGCGCTCGCGGAGGCCGACGTTGTGGTCACCGACAGGCTCGGCGCCACCGAAACTCTGGTAGCGGTGCCGTACGAGGTGGAAATCATCAACGTGGGCAAAAGCCCTGATAATCACCCAGTTGGGCAAGCGGAAATCAACCAGATCCTGGTGGAGAACGCGCTCGCGGGCAAGACCGTGGTGCGGCTCAAGGGCGGCGACCCATTTGTCTTTGGGCGTGGCGGCGAAGAGGCGCACGCGTGCATCGCGGCCGGCGTTGACTACGAGATTGTGCCGGGGGTCACGAGCGCCATCAGCGTGCCCGCCCTGGCGGGCATCCCCGTCACGCAGCGCGCGGTTGCCAACTCCGTGCTCATCGCCTCGGGCCACGCGGGCGCAGACGGCTCGGCTATCGCCGCCATGCTGCACGGAGCCACCGTGGTGTTCCTCATGGGAGTGAGCGCGTTGCCGCAGATCGTTGACGCCGCACTGGCCGCGGGCGTGAGCGGCACTACGCCGGTGGCGATCATCGAGAACGGCTCAACTTCACAAGAGCGCGTGACTCGAGGGGAATTGGCGTCGATTGTTGGTATTTCGGGCGAAACGGGCGTGAAACCTCCGGCGGTTATCGTGTGCGGAGAGGTGGCAAGCCCCCAGTTTCTTGCCTCGGTAACGGCGTCCACCTCGTAGCCCGCGCGAGGAGGATGATGTGCTGACAGTGGGGGAGCCATTGACGGGTTGCGTGATTGTGATCACCGCCGACCGCCGCAAACGTGAGCTTGCCGGTGCCCTGGAGCGCCGTGGGGCCACCGTCAAGCACGCGCCCGCGCTGTCAACCATCTCCCACCTCGACGACGCCCAGCTCATGGTGGAAACGCGCGCGCTCCTCGCGAAGCCGCCGCACGTGATCGTGGCAACCACCGGAATTGGATTTCGCGCATGGGTGGAGGCTGCGGACGCCGCCGGCATTGCGGACGAGCTCCTGACCGTCATGCGCGGCGCGCGCCTCATCGCGCGCGGCCCCAAGGCGCGTGGGGCCATCCAGGCGGCCGGACTCGAAGCCGATTGGGTGGCGGAATCGGAGACCGCGGCGGAACTGCGCGAATATCTCCTTGCGGAGGGCGTGGCGGGCAAGCGCATCGCGGTCCAGCACCATGGCAACGGCTCCGATGGCCTCGATGTCCGAGCCGGCACCCTGGACGGCGTAGCCTTTTGCCTTCAGCGCCAACGCCCGCACCTCGCGCAGCCCCGGTTCGTGATCGACGACCAATACCGACTCGGAGCCACG
>CAYMRO010000134.1:0-2890 GCA_964392875.1 uncultured Demequinaceae bacterium | reverse complement strand
GTCCAGCATCATGGCAACGGCTCCGATGGCCTCGATGAGGCGTTCACGGCAGCCGGGGCAGACGTGCAGAGCCTCCTGGTATACGGGTGGGGCCCACCCGGTGACGAAGAGGCACACCGCACGTGGATCGAGGCGGCGGCGAATGGGCAGTGTGACGCCGTGCTCTTCACCTCGGCCCCCGGCGCGCAGGCGTGGTGTGACTCGGTAGCCGAGCGCGGCCTCACCGCGCCCATCGCGGAGGCGTCGGCGAATGGCACGCTGCTCCTCGCAGCGGTTGGCCCCATCACCGCCCGCCCGCTTATCGATACCGGTTTCACCACGTCGTTCCCCGATCGCTGGCGGCTCGGAGCGCTCGTTCGCGAGGTGGTGAAGCACTACGGCGACGGCTCCCAGACAACGGTGACCAAAGCGGGTGAACTTACGCTGCGCGCAACCACAGCGATACTGGACGGGACCGTCTTGCCGATCTCGCCGTCGGGCCTCGCCATTCTCAAGGCGCTTGCCGCCGCCAACGGGTCCGTGGTCACACGAGAGCAACTGGCCGCAGCCATGCCAACCGAGCAAAGCGGCGCCCACGCTGTGGAAGCGGCGGTGAACCGGCTGCGCGAGGCGTCGCAAGCGCGCACGCTCGTCAAGACCGTGGTGAAGCGCGGCTACGCGCTGTCGGTGGCGCCGTGACCGCGCCCGTCTTGGTGCTGTGCGCGCACGGCACGCGGGATCCGGAGGGGCAAGCGGCGATCCTCGACACCGCCGAGCGGGTGCGTGCGGCGCTCTCCGTTGACGTGCGCGTGGCGTACGTGGACGTGCAGGAGCCCACCATCGACGCGGTCGTGGCGCAGATACCCGTCAGCGACTCGGGATTCGCGGCCGTAGTGGTGCCGTATTTGTTGGCGGGCGGCTATCACGTGCACGTGGACATCGCGCGTGCCACCGCGGAGCGGCCCGACGTTGTGGCGGCTCCCGCTCTTGGGCCCGACTCTCGCTTGGTATCGCTTGTGATGGACCGCATTCGCGAGGCGGGCGTGCACCCAACGGCAACGCTCGTGTTTGCCCCCGCCGGATCCTCCGACCCACGCTCGCAAGCCGACACCGAGAGCATGGCTGATGCGTTGCGTGTGCACTGGGATGGGCCCCTGCGGGTTGGCTATGCCTCGGGGATTGAGCCCACGGTCAACCAGGCCGTCAAGGCGGCGAGGTACCACGGTGAAGACGATGAAGATGGCGACGTAGCTGTGGTTTCCTACCTACTCCCGCCCGGCTTCTTCCAGACCTCCCTTGGCAAAGCGGGTGCGGATCAAGTGACCGCACCGCTGGCCCCCGACGCGCGCATCATCGACATCATCGCCGAGAGGTACTCTGACGCGTGTGGAGCCTGATCCGTTCGTACGCCAGCGGGCGCTAGTTGGCTTTGGCGCGCCCGGGCAAGAGGCCCTGACGAATGCTCGCGTCGCGATTGTTGGTGTTGGTGGGCTGGGCTGTCCAGCAGCGCAGTATTTGGCGGCGGCTGGGGTTGGCTCGCTCACTCTCATCGACTCAGACACGGTGAGCGTTACTAACCTTCACCGCCAGATCCTCTTTGGTCCGGACGACGTTGGCGCGCGCAAAGTTGATGCCGCCGCCAAGGCGCTTGCGGGGCGATACCCGTGGACCGCCGTGACACCAGTGGCCACGCGGCTCACCTCCCAGACGGCACCGGACGTGCTCGCGGGCCACGACGTGATCCTTGACGGCACGGACACGTGGAGTTCACGGCACACCGTTGCGGACGCCGCGAATTCGCTCGGCATACCGCTCGTGTGGGGCGCGGTGTCCGGGTGGTTTGGGCAAGTGACGGTATTCGACGCAGGGCTGCATTTGCGGGACGTCTTCCCCAACGAGCCGCCTCCAGAGTTGGCCGCTTGCGAAGGCGGCGGCGTGCTTGGGGCGATGTGCGGCCAAGTGGGCACGGCCATGGCGACGCAGGCCATCGTGGTGCTCGCCGGGGCGGGCACCGATGCCACGGGGCTGCGGGGCAGGCTCTCGATTCTTGACTCGCGCAACGGCGAGTGGCGCACGGTCGCCGTTGGGCGGCATGCCGCGGTGGGGGAGTGACTTAGGTGCCCGCGTCCAAACCAGTGCCCACACGCAGTGCCGACGAGCACTTGCGCGCCGTACTCGAGCTCGTAGCAACCGGGGAAGCGCCGCGGGCGTCAGAGCGCATACCGCTGGGCACCGCAAGCGACCGGGTCACCGCCGCTGAGCATCTCGCGGCGAGCCAGTCCCCGCCCTTCAACAACTCGGCCATGGACGGGTACGCGGTGCGCTCGGCGGATTTGGCACGCGCCACGAGTGACGCGCCCGTGACCCTGCGGGTGACTGGCGCCTCGCGCGCGGGTCACGCCGCCGCTGCTGCGCTGGAAGCCGGTTGTGCGATTCGCATCATGACCGGTGCGCCAATCCCTGCGGGAGCCAACGCCGTGGTTGCCCAGGAACTTGTCGTTGCACTGGAAGACGCGGCCACTTTCCAGATGCCGGCTCCCGTTGGCGCGCACATTCGGTACGGCGGCGAGGACGTTGCTGTAGGTGACGTGGTGCTTGGCGCCGGGGTGTTGCTGAAGGCGCGGCACGTTGCCGCGCTGGCCTCGGCAGGCATTGCCGAGGTTGAGGTGGTCAGCAAGCCGCGCGTGGGATTTCTCGTCACTGGCGATGAACTGGTGGCGCCGGGGGGACGGCTTGGGCCCGCACAGATCTACGACTCGAATGCGACGTACTTGCGTGCGGCGCTGGACGCGCTCGGCGCGGAATCGATAAACCTTGGCCGTTGCGGCGATGACCCTGCGGCTGTCCGCTCCATTGTGGAGGACGCGCCGGTGGACGTTGTGATCACCACCGGCGGAGCCAGTGTGGGCGA
>CAYMRO010000133.1:0-6121 GCA_964392875.1 uncultured Demequinaceae bacterium | reverse complement strand
ATTCCCAGTTCCCATACGCGCGTCA
Organism: uncultured Demequinaceae bacterium; assembly: GCA_964392875.1. Classification (GTDB taxonomy): domain Bacteria; phylum Actinomycetota; class Actinomycetes; order Actinomycetales; family Demequinaceae; genus Demequina. The sequence goes on along the minus strand of CAYMRO010000133.1, from coordinate 6,096 downwards.
CGGTGGCGAAGTACGCGAAGGACGAGCCGTGGCCCGTGAGCAGCACGGACGCTCCAAAACTCACCACGACGACCCCCACTACGGCAACGGCGATACCGCGCCGCGAGTAGCGCCGCAAAATCGGCAGCATGCACGCCGCGATGATGAGCGGCCACACAAAGTAGAACTGCTCCTCCACCCCGAGCGACCAAAAGTGCTGAACAGGCGACGGATTGTCATCGGCCGCCAGATAGTCACTCGAGAGCGCCACGAGGTTCCAGTTCTCCACCGCAAGGGCCGACGCCACGGTTGCCCTCGCGAGGGCGGCGTAGGTAGTTGCGGGGATCAGCAGCAAGGCGAGAATCGCGGTGCCGACGAGCGAGACGGTGGCTGCGGGCAAAAGCCGCCGCACCCTTCGCGCCCAAAAGTCAGCCAGTTCACCACGCGAGTTTGGCGGTCTGCGCAAAAGGTGCAACGTGATGAGGTAGCCAGACACCACGAGGAAGACGTCAACGCCGATGTACCCGCCGGGAAGCGCGGCTGGCCACAGATGGAACACCACCACCATCGCAACGGCCACGGCCCGCAGCGCCTGAATGTCGCGGCGTGGGGCTTCGCTCATGCGAGGAACGTTAGCGCCTACGCGCGCTGTCACCTCGCGATGAGCCGCGCGGGTACCGTGCTGGCGGCTGCCACCGCGGCGTCCTTGGGCACACCGGCGGCCACACAGACCTCCACTGCGCGGTCCATGGTGAGCGTGGAACCCGCGAGAGTGTTTGTGCCTGCGACCACGGCCCGCCCATCCTCGCCCACCTCCACGGCGAGACCGCCCAACAGATAATTGCCGGCGTGAGAGGCGGCCGCCGCCATTGCATCGGTCACGAGCACCACGCGGCCGGGCGCCGCGGCGAACACCGTGCGGATGAGGGCGGGGTCAACGTGGACGCCATCCGCGATGAGCTCAATGTGCACTCGCGGATCCGCGAGCGCCGCGCCCACCGGCCCAATGGCCCGGGCGGTGATGCCAGCCATCGCATTGAACCCATGGGTGACGAGTGTGGCCCCCGCCTCGAAGGCCGCGGCTGCCGCGTCAGAGTCAGCTGTGGTGTGGCCAATCGCCACCACCGCGCCGGATTGCGCGAAGGCGCGGATCGCGTCCATCGCCCCTGGCAGCTCGGGGGCGATGGTGATCTGCCGGAGGTCGTCTCCAACGATTTCCAGGATGTCGTCAACCAGACCGGGGTTGGGGACTGCGAGCGCGGCTGGGTGGTGTGCGCCGCGCCGCTCCGGCGCCAAGAACGGACCCTCTAGGTGAATTCCCACGATGCCGGGCTCGTCCGCCATGACGGTGCGCACCACCGCAACCGCGCGCTCGAGGTCCGCGAGAGGCATGGACACGAGAGATGTCACCACCCGCGCGGTGCCGTGCGCATGGTGGGCGGCGAAGGCGGAACGCGTGCCCTCGATCGAGTCGCCAAAAGCGTGACCGCCACCTCCGTGGCAGTGAATGTCCACATAGTCGGCCATGGCTTGAGCCTAGATGCCCTGCCAGTTGGGCTTATGGCCCTGCGCCCACGTGTAGTAGTCGCGATACGCAAGAGCCTGCGCCGCTGGAGGGTCCAGGAGCACCGTGACGTGGGGGTGGAGCTGAACGACACTGCCCGGCATCGACGCGCTCAGGGGGCCCTCAACCGCCGCCGCGACCGCGCTGGCCTTGCCCTCACCAAACGCGAGCAGCACCAGGTGACGCGCTCGCAGAATGGTGCCGAGGCCCTGAGTGACGCAGTGGATGGGAACGTCGCTCAACCCGTCGAAGAAGCGGGAGTTGTCCATACGAGTGCGCTCGGTGAGCGTCTTCACTCTGGTAAGAGAGCCAAACGAGGAGCCCGGTTCATTGAAGCCAAGGTGACCCGTGGAGCCAATGCCCAAGAGCTGCAGGTCAACGCCGCCATGGGCTATGAGCTGCTGCTCGTAGCGCTCGCCCGCCGTTTCGATGCTCGCGAGCGATCCATCCGGGACGTGCACGCGGCTCCGATCCAGCCCAAGCGGCACAGTCACCTCGCGGTCAATCACGGCGCGGTAACTCTCCGGATGTCCCTCCGGGAGTCCCACATATTCGTCCAGCGCGAACGCCGACATTTGCGAGAAGTCAACGCCTGCGTGGGACTGGTTGCGCAGTGCCGCGTAGACGGGCAGCGGGGTGGATCCGGTGGCGACTCCCAGCGTGAAGCCGGGCCGTTTCGCGACGAGCGCGGCAATGTGCTCGGCAACCAGCTCGCCTGCGGCCTCCGCGGAATCGAGTATGAGAATCTCAGCCATGAGCGCCGCCCATGGCTGCCCGGTCAACCTCGGCCGCCCCAACGTCCGCCGCGCCCAGCGCGGCAACGGGAATGTCCGCATCGAGGACGGTGATTCGCTCGCCCAGCTTGAGCGAACGCAAGAAGTCGCTGCGGGCCTCCCACTCGTCAAGCGCGCCAAGGACTCCCGAGGTTAGCGCGTCACCGTGTGCGGACAGCCCACCGCCCAGCACCACGGTCTCCACGTCAAGCATGAGGACAATCGCGCGCACCGCAGAGGCAACGCCAAAGTAGAGGCCGTCGCGGATTGCAACGGCTCCCAGGTCCCCGCGCTCCGCTGCTTCAAACACGTCGCGTGCCACCGCGCCGGCAACGCCCCATTGGCGCACCAACCCGGAGCCCGATGCATAGGTTTCCAGGGCACCCGCGAGCCCGTACGCATCCACGGGCCCGGCCGGGTCCACGCTGATGTAGCCAACCTCGCCCGCTGTGCCGCGTGCTCCGCGCCACAGCCTGCCGTCAAGAATGATGCCCGCCGCGAGTCCCGTACCAAGGTTGAGGTACGCAAGCGAGGTGGCACCGCGCCCAAGATGCGCCCACGCCCCAACGGCAGCCACATTCACGTCGTTGTCGATCTGCGGCCGTTGGCCCCACTCGCGCTCGAGCGTGCCTGCTAGGTCGAGCCGCTCGATCCCAAGGTTGAGCGCAAAGGTGACCACGCCGTCGGCCACACCGCCTGGCACGCCAATGCCAATGGAAGCGACGTCCGCAAGTGCCACCCCCGCCTGCGCGAGCGTGGCCTCCACGCTTGCTGTTGCCGCTGCGACCACTTCGCTGGCGCCAAAGCCGGAGGGCGCGCGGTGGCGCGCGATGACCTCACCGTTGCTGACGAGCACAACGTCCGTTTTGGTGCCGCCAATGTCTACTCCGAGCCGCACGTGTCACGTCCAATCAAGTCCACGAGAGCCGCGCCTACCAGGCGCGACGCTCCAAACGTGGCAATGTCTAGTCCCGCGAAAGTGGGCTCCGGCCAGCCCATGTCTACCACTAGCACGTCACCGCCAAGGCGCAATTGGGCCACAGCCTCTTGCGCAGAGGGATTTCGATGCAGGTCTTTGCCAACGGCAACCACGAGCGCGCCGGACGGCACGGCGTTGGGTCGCGTGGCCGTGATGCCAGCCGCGAACGGCCCCCATGGCGTTGATCCCACGGCCATGTTGGGTTGGGCATCGAGCGCCACCCATGCCAGAGGGCCCCCCGCGTGCCGTACGAGGAGCGCGAGCGCGTTGTCAGCGACGTGCCATGCACGCTGCACCTGCGCCTTTGTGAGTCCGTCCACCCGGCCCAGAGTCAGCTCTGGCGGCGCAGTGATCTCCTCGCGCTCGTGGGCAAGCTGCGCCCCCAGAGCACGCACGTGAGCCGCGGCCGCCTCCACACTTTCGGAAGGGAGGGTGCCGTCAGAGACGGCCGCGTCGATGGCGACGAGGATTGCGTCTAGCTGCTCGTCGGTGTTCTTGGTGCCAATGCACAGCAGCTCCGCGCCGGCGGCCAAGGCGGCCACGGCGGCGCCGGGAATGCCCTTGCGCGCAGAGGCCCCCGCCATGTCGAGCGCGTCAGTCACGATGATCCCAGTGAAGCCCAGCTCGCTGCGGAGCATGTCCGTGAGGATGCGCCGTGAGAACGTCGCGGGCTCATCCGCCTCGAAGGCTTCCACCACGATGTGACTCGTCATGATGGTGCGGGCGCCTGCGGTGATCGCGGCGCGGAAGGGCGCCAACTCGCGCTCGCTGAGCGTGGCCGCGTCCGTGTGGATCACGGGCAGTTGGTGATGAGAGTCAGCTGCGGTGTCGCCGTGCCCGGGGAAGTGCTTGGCGCACGAGGCGACTCCCGTGGCCTCAATGCCGCGGGTCCATGCGGCAACATGCCGCGCCACCGCTTGCGGATCGGTGCCAAAGCTGCGCACACCGATGACCGGGTTGTTGGGATTGGAGTTGATGTCGGCATCGGGAGCGAGCGCCAGGTTGATGCCCGCCGCACGCAACTCCCAGCCAACCTGGGCGCCAACGCGTTCGGTGAGCGCGGTGTCGTCAATACGGCCAAGCACGGCGTTGCCTGGGAATGGGGAGCCGCGATCTTGGTAGAGACGCGTGACGTCGCCGCCTTCCTCGTCCACCGCGATGATCGCCGTGGGGTTGGCCGCGTAGATCGAAGCCGTGAGGTCCGCGAGTTGGGCGCGAGAGGTGATGTTCATGCCAAAGAGGCACACCCCGCCCATCCCTCCGCGAAGGCGCTCGTCAACCCATGCCGGGAGCGTTGTGCCTTCAAAGCCCGGCAGCAGGACAGCGACGCTCATCCCTTGACCGCCCCGCTGACCAGGCCAGCAGTCATGCGGCCCTGCACAAACATAAAGAAGATGATCACGGGGACGGCCACGAGCGTTGACGCCGCCATGACTTGGCCCCAATCGGTCTCGCGAGTGGCGGAGGCCTGCACAAACCCATGGAGCCACAGCGGGAGGCTCTGGCTCTCATCCTTGGTGAGCAGCACCAGGGCCACGGTGAATTCGTTCCAAGCCTGCAAGAACGCGTACACGGCCGACGCGATGAGACCGGGCATGAGCAGGGGGAACGTGATCTTGAAGAACGCGCGCGAGCGGCTCAGCCCGTCCACCATCGCCGCCTCCTCGAGCTCGGCAGGAATGCCGGCAACGAAGCCGCGCAGCATCCACACCGTAAACGGCACCACGGCCGCGATGTAGATGATGCTCACGCCCAACACCGTGTTGAGCAGGTTGACCTGGGAGATCATGCGGTACTGAGCAATGAAGAGCGCCTCCGCGGGCAGCATCTGAATTAGCAGCACGGCGAGCACAAACGACGCGCGGCCGCGGAACCGGAAGCGCGAGATGGCGATGGCCGCGAGGAAGGCGAACAGCACGGCAAAGATCACCGTGGACAACGCAATGGCTACGCTCATGCCGAGTGCGTTGAAGAATGCGCCGTCCGCGATGACCGCCTTGAAGTTCTTCCATGATCCGCCAAACGGCAGCCACGTGGGCGTGAACCGCTGCAGCGTGCGGTTGGGCAGGAAGGACGAGTTGACCATCCAGTACACGGGGAACACCCACACGAGTGCAATCACCACGCCCAGCGTGGACAGGCCCATGCGCTTTGCGCGTCGCGCGGTCATTTGGAGTCCTCCTTCATGATGCGCCACACGTAGCCTCCCGAGACCAGAATCGTGATGATGAGCACCAGCACGGAGGCCGCAGCCGCCATGCCAAAGTGCTGCGATCCGGCTCCGAGCTTGTAGATGTAGGTGCCCAGGAGGTCAAAGTTGGTGGCCGTTGAGCCGGCGTCCTGCAGGATCGTGATCTGCGTGAACACCCTGAGATCCCAGATGATCTGCAGCAGCAACACAATGGACATCACGGGCCGAATGATGGGCAAGATGATGAGCCGCAGACGCTGGCTCTTCGTTGCGCCGTCAAGGTCTGCGGCCTCGAGCACCTCGAGCGGAACCTGCGTGAGACCCGCGTAGAGGGAGAAGGCCACGAACGGAACCGACATCCAAATGACGATGACCGAGGCGACAAAGAAGAATGTCAGCGGCTCGGCAAGCCAGTTGAAGCGATACATGTCAACGCCGGGAATCATGTCAAGCACGTAGTTGACCACTCCGCGGCGGCGGTCAAAGAGCCACGTCCACACCGTCATGGAGGCCACCACTGGCATGGCCCACGCCAGCAGCATGGACACCTGCAAGGTAAGGCGCACCGTGCGCCCAACAGCGGCCATGAGGAGCGCGATTCCAAGGCCTA
>CAYMRO010000132.1:4244-6160 GCA_964392875.1 uncultured Demequinaceae bacterium | reverse complement strand
ACGCACCAATTCAGGCGAAGGCGGGGGCGGGCGCGGGTGCGGGTGCGGGCGCGGGCGCGGGCGCGGGTGGCGAGGGGTGTTTTTGCCCGACGCCGGGGTTTACTCCCCTGCGATGGTCGCCTTGGGTGCACGGCCAAGACAGCAGTCTGCGGGACACACGTCTTGCCACGGGCCAAGATCGGTGAGGGCCGGGCGCGGCCCGCCGTCGGTGCGCTCCTCGATGAGGTCCATGAGGCCGGACACGAACACGGAATCCACGCCAACCGTTGGCACGCGCACCATCGCCAGGTCACGCTCCGCCGCGGTTTCCAGCGCCTCATTGTCGAGGTCCCACAGCACCTCCATGTGGTCGCTGACAAAGCCAATGGGTGACACCACGAGACCGGTTACCGAATCCGGCAGGTCACGAATCGCGTCGTTGATGTCTGGCTCGAGCCAAGGCTGGGTTGGCGGCCCGGAGCGGGATTGGTAGACGAGCGACCACGGCACCGCGCCAAACTCGCTGCTCACGGCAGCCATCACCAGGGCCGCCACCGCTCGCTGCTGGGCCGCATACCAACCTCCCGCGTTGCCAGTGGGCACGGGCTCGCCGGAGGGCAGCGGCCTGCGGGGTCCTGAAACATCGGCCGCCGCAGTGGGAATTGAATGCGTGGAAAACATGACGTGGGGCGCGGAGCCGTTCCCGCCGTCGGCCAATTGACGCAGTCCGTTCAAGACCGCGGCAATGTTGGGCTCAACAAAGCCGGGGTGATCAAAGTATTGGCGAACCTTGTCCAGCACCACCTCGCCCTCGAGGCCCGTCTCCGCAAGGGCGGATGCGAGGTCCTCGCGATACGCGCGGCACCCCGAGTACGAGGAGAAGGCAGTGGTCACCAGCACGAGCACACGGCGATGGCCGTCTGCGTGCAATTCGCGCAAGGCATCCGCGAAATACGGCGCCCAGAAGCGATTGCCCCAGTACACGGGCAATTCGCTCCCTCGAACCTCAAGCTCACCGCGGAGCGCGGCAAGGAGCGCACGATTCTGGTCGTTGATGGGACTGACGCCGCCAAAGTGGCGATAGTGGGTTGCCACTTCTTCCAGGCGCTCGTCTGGGATGCCCCGCCCGCGCGTGACGTTGCGCAAGTACGGGATGACGTCGTCCTGACCCTCCGGACCGCCAAAGCCCGCGAGGAGAATGCAGTCGTACGGCGCGGGCGCAGTCACGACGCGAGCACCTCCACCGCCTCGGCCGTGGTGACGCGGCGGCCCGTGTAGAACGGCAGTTCGTGGCGCACGTGGAGGCGTGCGTCGGTGTAGCGCAGCTCGCGCATCATGTCCACGAGTTCCGTGACGTCGTCCGCCTCCATGGGAAGCAGCCACTCGAAGTCGCCAAGAGCGAACGCGGAGACGGTGTTGGCCACCACACCCTTGAACGCCGCGCCCTTCATCCCGTGCTCGCGGAGCATGCGCGAGCGGTCTTCCTCGGGCAGCAGGTACCAGTCATACGAGCGCACAAAGGGGTAGACCGTGAGCCAGTTGCGGGCCCGCTCGCCGCGCAAAAAGCCTGGTACATGGGACCTGTTGAACTCTGCGGGGCGATGTACGCCCGCCGCGGACCACGTGAGCTTGGTGTCCGCGAGCAACTCGGTTGCGCGCAGCTCGCGCAGCGCCAGCTGCAGGTCCTCGAGCCGAGGGCCGTGCAGCCACAGCATCACTGTGCCGTCCGCGCGCATGCCGCTGACGTCATAAATGCCGCGCAACGTGACCTCGTGTTCACCGAGTTCTTCCACCGCAAAGTCAAAGTGCTCAACGATCTCGGCGAGTTCTTCATCTGGGGCGTGCAAGAGGCCATCGAGGACTGAAAACAGGGTGAAGCCTTGGGGTTCGTCGGTCATGTTGCTAGTCTCGCCTGCACCGTGCCGTTTGAGGAAATC
>CAYMRO010000132.1:0-4144 GCA_964392875.1 uncultured Demequinaceae bacterium | reverse complement strand
CCGTGCCGTTTGAGGAAATCCGTGCCGTTTGAGGAAATCGGTGCCGCACGACGCAACCAGCGAAGTCGAGGCCTCACTGCTCCCACGGGAACGCAGCGCCGGCGATATTGGCGAGGCCGGTGAGTCCAGCTGCACTACCCACCAAATACAGACCCTGCGCAGGGTTGAGGTTGGGCGCCTCCTTGGGGGCAGCGTCGGCCCAATAGGTGGTGGCAACCGCGCGCAACTGTTCGGGAACTAGCTCCACCCCAAGCAGGCGCGTGGCGTCAGCCAGTGCGCCATCGGCGAGCCGCTCTTCCGGGTCCTCAACCGCGTAGGAGAGCCGCACCACGTGCCTGCCCTGGGCCGCGCGAGCGAGCCATGGCCACTTGGCCGTGGAGTGTGTCAGCGCCTTGGCACGCGTGACGCCCTCCATCGCGAGCACCCCGGTGCCGCGCGGCGCGGAATCAAGCACGGGAGAGTCAAGTACGAGCGTGACGATCGCTACTTGGTTGCCAGTGTCAGCAGGCGCCGACAGCCCGGGAACCAGCGCGGCGGCGCGCGGCAACGGCACCGCTACGACCACGCGGTCCGCAACCACCTTGCCGCCGCCCGCGGTGATGTGCCAGGCACCGTCGATGCGCGCAAGCGCCTCCGCCGCAGCCGACGTCACGATGCTGCCCCCGCCCGCGCGCAGGGAATCCGCGAGCGCCTGCGTGAGCCGCCACATGCCGCCGTCAACCCCCTGCACCGCCGAGCCCGCTGGCGCTAGCGCCCGCTTTGTCTCCGCGAGCTTGAGCAGCGACCCGGCATCGCGCAGTTCTTGCGGCAACGTTGCGGAGATGTCCGCAAGCCGCAGCGCATCGAGCGGCCGCGAATACACGCCCTGCAGCACGGGTGCCACGAGACGCTCCGCAATCTCGTCCCCCAGCCGCGAGCGCACCAGCGTGCTCACGGTGATGTCGTCCTCGAACTCCCCAAGCGGACGGTGCGGCTCAAGCGACGCGTGCACCGCCGCCGCAGAGCCCACGATCTTCCGCACATCCTTGTCGAGCGGCCGCGTAGGAATGCCCAGCCAGCCGGTTGCCGGCAGCGGGTACGCATTGCCGGGCGCCACCACCCACGCTGGGGTTGCGGCAGGGGGCCCGACGCTGAGCCCCAGTTCTCCTGCCAGCTTCGCCACCGCTCCGCCTCGGGTAGCGAAGGATTCGGCGCCAGCATCCAGCGTGAGTCCGTCCAGCTCGAGGGCACTCACGCGCCCGCCGATGCTCGCGCTTGCCTCGAGCACCGTGACGGCGTCGCCCCGCGCGAGTAGCTCTCTGGCGGCGATGAGCCCGGCGGGCCCCGCGCCAATCACAACAGAGCGGAGCCCCTGCGAGGACGTGTCACCCATGCTCATGTACGTGCTCAACGATGCGCTGGAGCACATCGGGATCCGTGTCCGGGGGCACGCCGTGACCCAGGTTGACCACGTGGCCGGGAGCGTCGGCTCCCCTGGCCAACACGTCATCGACGTGCGAACTCAAGGTCTCCCACGGCGCCGACAGGTAGGCGGGGTTGATGTTTCCCTGCAGTGGCACCTGCAGCCCCAGCTCCACGTTGGCCTCGTCAAGGGGCAAGCGGTAGTCCACGCCCATCACGGTGCCACCCGCCTCGCTCATGGGAGCAAGAAGATGCGCGCCGTTCGCGGCAAAGTGGATGCGCGGCACGTCCAGGTCAGCCACCAACTCAAAGACGCGCGCTGAGGTTGGCAGGCACCATCGCGAGTACTCGTCCGCGCTCAGGGAGCCCGCCCACGAGTCAAATAGCTGCACGGCAGACGCTCCCGCCAGCACCTGCGTGCGCAAGAACCAGCCCGAAACCTCGGCAACCCAAGCGGCCAACCCAGCCCAGACGTGGGGCGCTGAAGCCATGAGGCGACGAGCGCCCAAGTGATCGCGAGACGCCCTGCCCTCCACCATGTAGGCCGCCAGGGTGAACGGTGCGCCCGCGAACCCGATGAGCGGCGTTGAGCCCAACTGCGCCGTGGTGAGCGCGATGGCCTGCGCAATGGGCGCGAGGGCGCGGATGAACGCATCGTCAATGGCTGGCAACGCGTCCACGTCCGCCATGGTGCGCACGGGTTTGGCGAAAACCGGTCCAATACCTGGCTCGATGCTGACGTCCATGCCAGCCAGCCGTAGCGGCACCACGATGTCGCTGAAGAAGATCGCAGCATCAACCCCATACCGACGCACGGGTTGCAGGGTGATCTCGGCGGCGAGTTCCGGCGTGAGACAAGCGTCGAGCATGTCGATGCCGGCGCGCGTCTCGCGATACTCGGGCAGCGAGCGGCCCGCTTGCCGCATGAACCACACGGGGCGGTGACTGGGAGCTTCGCCGTTGTAAGCCGCGAGGAGTGCGGAGGCAGCGACGGCCCCGGTGAGGAGCGGATGGGAATCGAGCAACAGAGATGTTGTCATGTACCGATTCTGCCTGGTTCTGCGCGCGTGTCAGAATGGAGGGGTGGTGCTCGTCTCCTTTGTAGCCAGTCACCGCAACCGTGATCTCGCCGTCGTTGAGCAGTTGAGCGTTGGCTCCAGCGTGCTTGGCGCAGCGGTTGTGGGTTCCTCCGCCGTCTCCGGTGCCGTTGTGTTGCCCACGTGCAACCGCTTCGAGATCTACGTTGAGGCCGCCGATTCCTTCTCCGCCCGCACTGCCGTTGTTGAGGCCCTTGTCTCCACGTCTTCCCTGGCAGCTGACCAGATCGATGCCGCACTCGAGACCTTTGAAGGCGACGACGCCGTGCGCCACCTGCTCTCTGTTGCCACGGGGCTTGAGTCCATGGTGGTTGGCGAGCGCGAGATCTCCGGGCAGGTGCGCCGCGCCCATGCGGACGCGCGCGCAGGCTCTCACTTGTCTCCGCAACTTGATCGACTTTTCCAATCCGCGCTGCGCACGTCTCGCGTAGTTGCGTCGTCCACGGGCCTTGGCACGTCCGGCCGGTCCGTTGTTTCGGTTGCCCTCGATTTGGCCGACGCTACGGTCACCTGGGCGGGGGCGCGCGTGGTTGTCATTGGCACGGGTGCGTTGGCCGACGCTGCCGTAGGTGCCATGCAGGGCCGCGGCGCGCACGTGGCCGGGGTGTACTCGCCGTCCGGGCGTGCCGTGGAATTTGCCGAGGCGCACGCGATCGCGGCCATTGAGGCCACCGACTTGGCGGCGGCCGTTCGTGACGCCGACGTTGTGCTCGCCTGTTCTGGCGGCGAGGGCTTGGTCCTCACGGCTGATGCGGTGGGCGAGGCGCGCGCAGGGCTTTCCGCGCCGCTCACGATCATTGACCTAGCGCTCGAGCGCGATGTGGACCCCGCGGTTGCGGCGCTGACGGACGTGCACATTGTGGATCTTGGGACCATCGGCACTCTCGCTCCCGAGGAGTCGGTGACCGCGATCGAAGCCGCGCGGTCCATCGTCGCCCACGCTGTGGCGCGGTTCGACGATCACTCACGCACTCTTGACCCGGCAGTGGTCGCCCTGCGCGAGCACGTGTTCGGCCTGCTGGAGCGCGAGATGGCGCGCCTGCGGCCAGCCCCCGGAGCCGACGCCGAGGCGATCGCCCGTGCGGACGTGGCTGAGCAGGCATTGCGACACTTCGCCAAGACCTTGCTCCACGTGCCAACGGTGCGCGCTCGCGAGCACGCCGTTGCAGGTGAATCCGAGCGCTACCTCGCCGCCATCCGCGCGTTGTACGGCATCGACGTTGCGGTACCCGACGATGCCTGCCCGGCGCCCGAGTTTGGTGCCGACGAAACCGGCGCCCCGCTCGACGCCGGAAACTGACTGGAGCGAGCGTCGGGCCGCTTGAAGCCTTTAGAGGTCTAGCCGCTCCAGCATGTCCGTGACGAGCGCGGCCACCGCGGAGCGCTCGCTGCGCTCCAACGTGACGTGCGCGAAGAGCGGGTGGCCTTTGAGCGCCTCGATGACCGCGGCGATGCCGTCGTGGCGACCAACGCGCAGGTTGTCGCGCTGGGCAACGTCGTGGGTGAGCACCACGCGCGAGTCTTGGCCGATGCGGCTCAGCATGGTGAGCAGCACGTTGCGCTCGAGCGACTGGGCCTCGTCAACGATCACGAACGCGTCGTGGAGCGAGCGGCCGCGGATGTGGGTGAGCGGCAGCACCTCGAGG
>CAYMRO010000131.1:0-6180 GCA_964392875.1 uncultured Demequinaceae bacterium | reverse complement strand
CTTGACGCCATCGGACGTCGTGGACGCGGGCTCACGATCGCCAACATCATCACCCAGGGCGGCATCATCGTGACGGGCGCCGCCGTTCGCCTCACGGACTCCGGGCTGGGCTGTTCAACGTGGCCCCAATGCGAGCCGGGCGAATTCACACCCCAATTCCACGAAGCGGCGAGCTACCACCCGTTCGTCGAGTTCGGAAATCGCACCGTGACCGGCTTGCTGCTCGTTGTTACCGCGCTGCTCGCGATCGCACTGTGGCGCACGCGTCCGGACATGCGCACCTGGGCGCTCGTGCCCGGGCTCGGCGTCATTGCGCAGGCGGTCCTTGGCGGGATCATCGTGCACGCCAACCTCAATCCGTGGCTCGTGGCACCGCACCTATGGCTCTCCGCAGGCCTCGTGTGGATCTCGGTCTACATCGCGCTGCGTTACCGCAACGCGCCTCGCCGCGAGGGACGTCCGCTCACCGGTTTGCGCCTAGCCAACGTGGCGGCATTCGTGGTGGTGATCTTCCTCGGTGCGCTCACAACCGGCGCAGGGCCGCACAGCGGCGATCCCGACGCCACCGAACGGCTCGCCCTGGATCCCGCGGAGATCGCCAAGGCCCACGCCGGCTCCGTGTGGCTGTTCCTCATCACGCTCGCGGCCCTTGTGTGGCTCATTCGCCGCGACCACTCCGATGCCGAGCGTGACGAGGTCCGCAAGGCGTGGATTGTGCTCGCCCTCGCCACGGTTTTGCAGGGCGTCATTGGCTACACGCAGTACTTTCTTGGCTTGCCCATCCTGCTCGTGGAGCTGCACCTCGTTGGCGTTGCGACTCTCGCGGCCGCGATGTCTGCCTTCTACTACCTCGCGCAGCCGGTCTCCAAGAAGTAGCGATTTTCTCCCGCCAGTTTGCAGTGGGCCCGACGCTGGGGCCAGGCTGGCTGTTGTGAGGAACCTTGTGCTGGTGGCGGCTTTGGCGGTGGGTTTGGCCGCGTGCGCGAGCCCCGCCAACCCCACGCCGGGCGCTTCCTCAACCAGAGCGTCGGACTTCGCCGTGACGAGCCCAGACTTTGCAAACGGGGACGAGCTCGCGGACTGGGCCACGGCCAATGCGTTCAACGGTCAGTGCACAGGTGACAACCTCAACCCCGCACTCGAGTGGACGGGCGCTCCGGAAGGCGCAGAGTCGTTCGCGATTGTGCTCATTGACCGCGACGCCGGCAACTACGTCCACTGGGTGCACTTCGACATTCCCTCCAACGTGACCTCGGTGGCGCGTGGAGGCAGCGGCGACCTTCCCGGCGTCGAGGGCGCCACCAACCAATCAACGGGCTACTTTGGCCCGTGTCCGCCCGGGCCGGATCACCACTACGAATTCACCGTGTACGCACTCGATGCGTCACTTGGGCTCCCTGCTGGTGCCGACTTCTCCGCGGTCACCAAGGCGATCGCGGGGCATGAACTCGCGGAGGCGAGCATCACCGGCTTGCGCTCAGGACCGGCGTAGGCCCTAGTGCTCGCCGCGCACTGGCGGGCGGCGCCACTGCGCATCCGCGGAGCGGAGAGTCGCAAAGTCGGCACGCATCGCGGCATCGAGCGCAAACGCTCCCAACAGCAGTGTGGGCCCGGCGATGTCGGCACGGTTGATGGCATTGAGAATGGATGGCACGTCCACCCACGCGCCCACCATGTCTCGCTCCTCGGCCTCGCGCGCGTGCCGCTCGTCCTCGGGCACGGGAGTGAGATCACGCGCCAAATAGATGCGGATTCCCTCGGAACTGCCGCCCGGGGACGTGAAGAAGTCGATCAACACGTCCCACGTCGCGGCAACGAGATCGGCCTCCTCAAACAGTTCGCGCTTGGCGGCAGCCAGCGGATCCTCGCCGCGCACATCCACGAGGCCGGCTGGCGGCTCCCACGTCTCGGTGCGCACGGGGTGCCGGTACTGACGCACCAGGTAAACCTGTGATTCCTCGTTGATCGCAAAGATCGCGACCGCACCCGGGTGGTGAACGTAGTCCCGCGTGACAACGCCGCTCTCCCCTAGGTCAACCAGGTCCGAGGTCACGTCCCACACCCGCCCCGTGAAGGATCGGCGAGAGTGCAGCACGGTCCGCGGCGCAGCCTGGTCAGCGAAAGGCACGTAGGTTACAGGGTCCGACGCTGGCTCGGGTTGAGCTTCTTGCTCACCAGCGGCGTCCGATTCAGCAGGCTCGTCGTCAGCTGGTTGATCCTGCTCAACCACTTCCTCGGCGACCGCTACCCCGCCCTCAAGCACAGCGTCGGGTTCCTCACCCTTCTTCTTGGCCATGCTCAGGCCGAGACCACAATGTCGGCGTCAACTGCCGCTGCCGACTCTCGCAGAGCCAATGCTGCGCCAATGAGCCCCGCGAACAGCGGGTGCGCCTTGGTGGGGCGGGACATGAACTCGGGGTGCGCCTGCGTGGAGACGTAGTACGGGTGCACGTCGCGTGGCAGCTCAACGAATTCCACGAGCGAGCGGTCCGGCGACTCGCCCGAGATGACGAGGCCAGCGTCTTCGAGCTGCTGGCGGTAGTTGTTGTTGACCTCATAGCGGTGGCGGTGACGCTCACCAACCTCGGTGGCGCCATAGGTCTCGGCCACAACCGAGCCCGGCCGCAGCAATGCCTTGTACTCGCCAAGGCGCATGGTGCCGCCCAAATCGCCGGCGCCATCCACGATCGCGAGCTGCTCCTCCATCGTCGCAACCACGGGGTATGGGGTGTCCGCATCAAACTCGGACGATGATGCGCCCTCGAGCCCCAGCACGGTCCGTGCGTACTCCATCACCATGACCTGCAGGCCCAGGCAAATGCCGAGCGTAGGAACGCCGTTCTCGCGAGCCCAACGGGCCGCGCCAATCTTGCCATCAACGCCGCGCACGCCAAAGCCGCCGGGGATGAGCACCGCGTCCACGCCGCCAAGGGCCTCGTCCGCGCCTTCGCGCGTCTGGCAAGTATCCGAGGCCACCCAGCGAATATTCACCTTGGCGTGGTGGTGGAAGCCGCCCGCGCGGAGCGCCTCACTCACCGAGAGGTAGGCGTCGGGCAAGTCAACGTATTTGCCAACGAGCGCAACCTCCACCGTGGTCTGAGGGCTGTGAACGCGCTGCAACAACTCGCCCCACGTTCCCCATTCCACGTCATGGAAGGGCAAGTCCAAGCGGCGCACAACGTAGGCATCGAGGCCCTCCGAGTGAAGCACCTTGGGGATGTCGTAAATGCTGGGGGCGTCCACCGCGTTGACCACGGCCTGGGTGTCAACGTCGCACATGAGCGCAACCTTGGCCTTGACCGACGCTGGCACGGCCCGGTCGGAGCGCAGCACCAGGGCGTCGGGCTGGATACCGATGCTGCGCAGCGCGGCTACGGAGTGCTGCGTGGGCTTGGTTTTGAGTTCCTGAGCGGGGCCAATGAACGGCACCAGGGATACGTGCAGGAAGAAGACGTGATCGCGGCCAACGTCGTGGCGCACCTGACGCGCGGCCTCAAGAAACGGCTGGCTCTCGATGTCACCCACCGTGCCGCCGATCTCCGTGATGATCACGTCCACGTTGGGGCCGGCCTGCGCGCGCATGCGGCGCTTGATCTCGTCCGTGATGTGCGGAATGACCTGCACGGTGTCGCCCAGGTACTCGCCGCGGCGCTCCTTGGCGATCACTTGCGAGTACACCTGACCGGTAGTCACGTTGGACGATGCGGAGAGGTTCACGTCGAGGAACCGCTCGTAGTGGCCAATATCGAGGTCTGTCTCGGCACCGTCGTCGGTCACAAAGACCTCGCCGTGCTGGAACGGGTTCATGGTTCCGGGATCCACATTGAGGTAGGGATCCAGCTTTTGCATCGTCACGCGAAGCCCGCGTGACCTCAAGAGGCGGCCAAGGCTCGAAGCCGTCAGCCCCTTCCCGAGGGAGGACACAACGCCTCCGGTAACAAAAATGTGACGGGTGACATGGTCCTGGCCGGACGAGAATCGAGTTCGCTCCACGGAACTCCAGGGTACACGGCCTGGCCGACGCTCGGCACAGTTAAGGCGCAAACTCGCCGCAAACGAGGGTTAGGAAGGCTAGTGCGGGGCGCCAATGAGCTGGGCGGCGTCGCTTGCGTCGTAGGCGCCGGTGAGTCCGCCCGCGGCGTTAATGGCGGCGCCTGTGACGGCCCACGCACCGTAGAAGGTGGCCGCGTTTGTGACCGTAGTAGCCGTGCCGGCTTGGCCCGCAGTACCGCCCGTGAACGCCACCACAGTGCCATTGGAGGTCGCCACGAAGGCATTCGCGAGGTCGGTTACGTCTCCCCCAGGCGTAACAAGCAGGAACATGTCGCTATCGCCCGTGCGCTCACCCGTGACGAGTGCGGCATCCGTCAGGAGAGTCCACAGCGTGTCTGCGCGCTCCGTGGCGGCGGCACCAACGAGATCGTCGCCGGCGGCAATCCCGGGCGCTAGGGTCTGCGCCAGAGCGGTAGCCAGCACTTGTGAGCTGGTATCGCCCGTTGGCGAATTTGCGAGTGCCGCCGTGATCTGATCGGCCAGCGCCTCACGGAACGGCCCTCGATTTTCCACGGTCCATTCATCCGTAAGTGCCACCTTTGCACCCACTTCCGCACCAGCGTCGGTCAAGTGAGCCGCAGCCGTGGCCACATCATCGTCGGTCGCGTCAGCGGTGCGCACAAGCGCAACCGTGTGGCCCGTGAGGAACCCGCGCACGGCAACAGGGCCGGCAGCATCGGCAAAGTCGCGGCCCTGCTTCGCGTCCGCGGCCGCAGCCTTGGCGTTGGCCTGCGCCTGCTCGAGTTCCTCTGCCTGCGCCGCGTTGCCGCTAAACCCGGCGCGCAACGGGCCTGAGCCAATCAACACGCCAATTGCCAGGGCAAAGACCACCAGAGCGGCAACAAGAACCTTGGATCGTCCCGTCACGACGACCCTCCAAACCAGCCCCAGGCGGTGTCCCAGGCGGCCTCCAAGACTGAGCGCACGTCCTCAACGGACCACAGCGCAACGGCCAACGTGGCGCCTGCAAGGACAAGCACGGTCCACACGAAGGCGAGCGAATGGCGGTGGCGGTAGGTGGCCGCGATGACTTCCGCGTCCGCGGTGCCGCGCCGCGTGACAAGGGCAGTGAGGAAGGAGCCGATGCCAACCTCGGGATCCGCGCTCAGCACGTCCACGGCACCCGCGCGCCGCCCCGCGATCACAACCACCTCAGCGCCAGCGTGGTGGGTAGCAAGGTTGGCAAGATCTCCCCCCGCGAGCGTCACCGCAGTGGACTCGTAGGACGCGTTCATAGACTCAAGCCGCGTCAACGACGCGCTGTCGCTCGGGAGCGCAACCACATGGGCGGCGGCGAGTGCTGACTCGGGCGCGCGGTCAAGCTCGCCGATGATCACGGCGGGATGGAGCCGCGCCTCGAGGCAGGCGGCAACCGCGCCGCCCTCGGCAATCACGATGGGCCTGCGGTCGCTGATGAAGAGCCGTAGGCGCTTGAGGTCTGCCGCTGAGGCATCTGAAGAGGTGACGATGAGCACCACTCGGCCCTTGACGTCCACTCCAAGGCTCGGCAGGCCGCGCCCCTCAAAAAAAAGTGGCCCCTCGCGCTCAAGCCGCTCCATCGCGTGCGAGCCGAACACGGCGACCTGCACCTTAAGGTGATCCAGCGCGGCGGTATCGGCGGCGACAACGCGCTCCGCCGTCAGTGCGGTGCCTTGGGCAATCACGGTGGCCCCACGCAGCACGTCGTCGCCAGCTAGCGTGAGGGTGGCACCGTCTCGCACCGCGAGCACCGCCGAGCCAGCACCGTCAATGACCGGGATGCCACGGTTGAGGAGCGTCCTCGCTCCCCCAGCCGGTTGGCGACCAGATGCCGTGCGCTGCGCGTTCACTACTGCAGCGGCACCCGTGGCCGCGAGCGCGTCGGCATCCGCTTCACGGAGGTCCAGAGCGTCGATCACGAGCACGTCGCCCGGCCTGGCTCGCATGGCAAGGTCCCTTACGGTGCCAACGCGCGCGGGCCCGGCTATGCCGGAGACTGCGGCAGGAGCCACCGTGGGAAGCGACTCGGTGGTCGCCTCCTCGCCTCCCTCGGCCCCGCTACTCGCGGGCGCCCCGGAGCGGCGAGGAAGTTCGGACATGAACGCTATGGTGTCACGGCCGAGGCCTCGATCAGTTCAAGCGCGTGGG
>CAYMRO010000130.1:0-6199 GCA_964392875.1 uncultured Demequinaceae bacterium | reverse complement strand
AGCCCTGCGCCTGCCAGTCCCTCTGGAGCGTGAAAATTCACGCTCACGAGGGACGTAGCGCGCCGCGATCCCTCTGGACCGCGAACCGGCCCAACGCTCAAGGCAGGCAGCAACACTGACCCGGCCCCAGCCTCGGGCGGCAAACTGCTTTCCCCACCCGCAGCCCCCGCGCGGCGTTTGACCAGACCCCCTCCGAGCGGGTACATTTGTACGTCGGCGCGCGAGCGCCCAAACCCGCCTGCGCCCACTTACCTTTGGGTGCGGCAGCGGCGGGAAACCAGTCAAGACGTTAAGGAACGCATCATGGTGTACGCGATTGTTAAGGCCGGTGGCCGCCAGGAGAAAGTCTCCGTTGGCGACATCGTCGTAGTCAACCGACTCAAGGCGGTTGCGGGCTCGTCCGTCGAGTTCCCCGCATTGCTCCTGGTTGACGGCGCAACGGTGACCTCGGACGCCTCGGCTCTCGCCAAGGTCAAGGTCACGGCCGAGGTGCTCCGCAACGAGCGCGGCCCCAAGATCGACATCCTCAAGTACAAGAACAAGACCGGCTACCGCAAGCGCATTGGCCACCGTCAGGATCTGACGCGTCTCAAGGTCACCGGAATCAAGTAGGGCGGCTAACTCATGGCACACAAAAAGGGCGCAAGCTCATCCCGTAACGGTCGCGATTCCAACGCTCAGTACCTGGGCGTGAAGCGCTTTGGCGGCCAGACCGTCAACGCAGGCGAGATCATCGTCCGCCAGCGCGGCACCCACTTCCACCCCGGCCTCAACATGGGTCGCGGCAAGGACGACACCCTGTACGCGCTCGCCGCGGGTGCGGTGAAGTTCGGTCAGCGTCGCGGCCGTCGCGTGGTCGACATCGTGACCGTTGAGGCGTAGCCCTCACCGACCATCCACGTCTTTCGCTCAGGGGCGCGCCGCATGGCAGCGCCCCTGACGCATATCTAGGCTAGGCAAGCAAGGGAGGCACCATGGCGTCGTTCGTCGACCGCGTAGTGCTCCACGCGACCGCCGGCAACGGCGGGCACGGGGTTGCGTCCGTGCACCGTGAAAAGTTCAAACCCCTTGGTGGGCCCGACGGTGGCAACGGCGGCAAGGGCGGTTCCGTCATCGTGCGCGTAAGTTCGCAGGTAACCACCCTGCTGGACTACCACCACAGCCCTCACCGCACTGGTGATAACGGCAAGCAAGGGGCTGGCGACATGCGCCATGGCGCCAATGCCGCGGACCTCGTTCTTGGCGTGCCGAATGGCACCATCGTGAAGTCGCGTGACGGCAGCACGGTGCTCGCGGACCTCGTCGGTGAAGGCGCCGAGTACGTGGTTGCAGCTGGTGGACGTGGGGGCCTTGGCAACGCCGCGCTCGCCACGGTCAAGCGCAAGGCACCCGGCTTTGCCCTGCTGGGCGAGCCCGGCGAAGAGGCGTCCGTTGTCCTTGAACTCAAATCCATCGCCGATGTTGCGCTCGTGGGCTATCCCAGTGCTGGCAAGTCGTCGCTCATCGCGGCGATGAGCAAGGTGCGCCCCAAGATCGCGGATTACCCCTTCACCACTCTCGTACCCAACCTGGGTGTGGTTGAGGCCGGCGGAGGGCGATACACGATCGCCGATGTTCCTGGCCTCATCGAGGGCGCGAGCGAGGGCAAGGGCCTTGGCCACGACTTCTTGCGACACATCGAGCGCTGCTCGGTAATTGCGCACGTGCTCGACACGGCAACGCTCGAGAGCGACCGCGACCCATTGCGTGACCTTGAAGTGATCTCCGGAGAGCTGCGCGCCTACAGCGCGGACGAGGCGATCAACGGCGTACCGCTGGCGGAGCGCCCGCAAATCATCATTCTCAACAAGATCGACATCCCTGACGGCCGCGAACTCGCGGCCATGGTCAAGGACGAACTCGCCGAGCGCGGCATGCCCATCTACGCGGTAAGTGCCGTGAGCCATGCGTGAGCTGAGCTTTGCGCTCGCCGCGATGGTTGCAGAGGAACGCGCCAAGGCTCCAGAGCTGGAGAAGGCGCCCGTTGTCATCCGGCCCAAGGCTGTAGACGACGCCGGATTCAGCGTGGTGCACGTCCGTGACGGCGCCGAGGATTACTTCCAGGTGCGCGGCGAGAAGGTGGAGCGCTGGGTCAAGCAGACCAACTTCACCAACGACGAGGCCGTTGGCTATCTGGCGGACCGCCTTGCGCGCGCGGGTGTTGAGGATGCGCTCTTCAGGGCGGGCGCCGTGCCCGGCTCCGAGGTCGTCATTGGCCCACGTGAGGGCGGCATCGTCTTCGATTGGGAGCCCACCATGATGGCTGGAGCAGAGTTGCTGGGGCAGCGCGGCTCCGACCTGCGCATCGAGAGCCACGAGCGCGCCAACCGCCCAACTCGTGCCGTGAAGCGCGAGGAGCACAAGGAGCGCATGGACGCGAAGTCTGCGGCGCGCCAGGAGCTTGACGTGGAGCGCGGTGCGGGACACTGGACGGACCCAACCCGGGGGGATCAGGAACTGGAGGACGAGTGAGCGAGAGCCGCGAGACGCTCGCGCGAGCAGTTGCATCCGCTCACCGCGTGGTCGTCAAAGTTGGTTCTTCTTCGCTCACTGGCCCCGATGGCCAACTCGACGATGCTCGTCTCGCCACCATTGCCGACGCTGTTGCGCAGGTGAGGCTCCAGGGTCGAGAAGCGGTGCTCGTCACCTCGGGATCCATCGCCGCTGGTATTGGTCCGCTTGGGCTGCCCGCGCGGCCGCGCGAACTCGCGATGCAGCAGGCTGCCGCGAGCGTGGGTCAGGGGATGCTGCTCGCCGCTTACACCACGGCTTTTGCACGCCACGGCCTCACCGTTGGCCAGGTGCTGCTCACCGCCGACGACATGGTACGCCGCACCCACTACGGCAACGCGCAGCGCGCACTCAACCGGCTGCTGTCTCTTGGCGTGGTCCCTATCGTCAACGAGAACGACACAGTGGCCACGGACGAGATTCGCTTTGGCGACAATGACCGCCTAGCCGCTCTCGTGGCGACTGTGGTGCACGCGGATGCGTTGGTGCTGCTCACGGACGTTGACGGGCTCTACACGGCCGCACCAGACACGGAGGGCGCGCGCCGGATCTCGGTGGTGAACGGGCCCGCGGATATTGAGGGAATCGACGTCTCGCGCCGTGGCTCTGCGGTGGGCACCGGCGGGATGATCACCAAGCTCGAGGCCGCATCCATCGCCACGTCCAGCGGCATGCCCGTGCTGCTTGCTGCGGCCGCTGACGCGGGAGCGGCCGTGTCAGGCGAGGACGTTGGCACGGTCTTCGCGGCCACCGGCAAGCGCTCTGCCACCCGCCTCACGTGGCTTAAGCACGCGGCAAAAACTCACGGTCAGTTGGTGCTCGATGCCGGTGCCGCTCGGGCCGTAGCGGGCCGCCGGGCGTCGTTGCTCGCCGCGGGCGTAACTGCCGTGCGTGGTGAATTTGAGGCCGGCGACGCAGTGGAGATTGTTGGGCCCGACGCTGTGGTGATCGCTCGCGGTCTGGTCGCCTTCCCTGCGCATGAGATTCCGGCGATGCTCGGACTCTCCACAGCCGAACTCAAGGCGACGTTGGGCGCGCACTTCGCGCACCCGCTGGTCCACATCGACGATCTGATCGTGGTGGGGTAGCCAGCCACAGCGTCGGGCCGCTTGGCCTAACTGACCTCGATCGTTACGCGAGCCGCACCGGAACCCGTGCCATCACCGAGCACCCGCGAGACGCAGCAACACATCTTGGCGTTGGGCGCCTTTTGCCGCTCGGAGTAGAAGACGTCGCGGTGGTCAACGCGCCCGTCGAGGTCGAGTATTCGCACCTCGCACAGGCCGCACTCGCCGCGGCGGCAGTCGTACATCATCTCCACGCCACCCCGTTCGAGCGCCTCCAGCATGGACTCGCCGGGCCGAACCTCAACCGCGGCGCCGAGCCGCGGCACGACTACCTCGAATGGCTCGGCCTCAAACCAGCCGGAGTTGCCAAAGGTCTCGTATCGCAGCGCCGTGATGTCGCGACCGTTCGCCTCCCACGTGCGCTTGACCTCTTCCATGAGGCGAATGGGGCCGCACATATAGACCTCGGCGTCGTTGGGCACGGTGGCGAGCAGTTTGGCAACGCTCATGCGCCCCGCTTCACGCGTGACATGGGGGACCAGTCGCTCGCCGTGGACCGTCTCCAGGTCCGCGAGGTAGGCCATGCGCGCGCGATCGCTGCCCACGTAATGGAGCACATAGTTGGCGCCAATCCGCTTGAGCGTGGAGGCCATGCCGCGGATGGCGGTCACGCCAACTCCGCCCGCGATCAGCACGTATGAGGGCGCGCCAACCCGCAGCGGAAAATCCTGCAGCGGCTGCGTGATCCTGACCGTGTCGCCGGGGACCAGGCCGTGAAGATACTCGGAGCCCCCGCGCGATGTTGGGGTGCGAGCAACGCTCACGGCGAGCCGCGTGCCGTCCGGGCTCGCGCCGGCGATCGAGTACGACCTCTCGTCCGTGCGCTCGCTGTCCAGGTGCACGAGGATGTCGAGGTGCTCGCCGGGCCGCGCGGGCACGGGCAGGGACGGTTGAAATACCACCCGCACAATGCCTTCCGCGACCTCGCCGCGCTCAACCACCGTGGCGTCTTGCCACTGCACATGCTTGTCAGCCAAGGTGCTAGTCCCTCACCAGAGCAGCCTGTGACAGCGGGGCGTCCCCCCGGCCTTCGGCATGCAACGCGCGCTCGAGGATGCGACGCACCCACATCCCGCCAGCGTCGATGTTGAGGTTGTAGAACTCATAGTTGGGGTTGGCGTCGATGGTCTCTTGCTGAGCCTTGAGCATGACCTCGTCCTCGTGGAACACGCCATGAACGCCGTTGCGAAGCTGCGTAGTGATGAGCTGGCTCTCCAACCGATAGTTGCGCATGAACGCCCAGTAGTAGTTGCACGTGCGGTCCGTCTCCGGGCTGATGGTGTTCATGACGTAACCGTTGACGCCCTGCGACCTGTCGCCCTCGGGCGCGCCCGTGCCAGCGGGCGCCACGCCAACGTCCAGGCAAATCGTGGACGGGTAGTAGTAATGGATGATCTGCCAGCGGTCCACCTTGCCCTCAAACCCCGGGAACTTGTCCCGCATGTTCTTGAGCCAGAACGGCGGGGGATCGATCCCAAGCATCCAGCGGCTCACCGTCACGGAGTTTTCATCGTGGGTCACGTGGAACTCGGACTCGCTGAGAGCGGCTTGCCCAATGGATGACGTGTGCACAAACTCCTCGTGCGTGAGGTCCATGAGATTGTCGAGCAGCAGCTGGTAGTTGCACAGCGCGTGCATGGTTTCGCCGTCGCCGGCCCACTCCTCGGAATCGAGTTGGTGCATATCCGGGATCGTGGAGGGATCCGCGAGGGTGGGGTCACCCAGCCAGACCCACAGATAGCGATAGCGATCCACGATGGGGAAGGAGGGCACCACGGCCGACGGGTTGATGGTCTCCTGCGCGGGCATGCCAGTGCAGCGCCCGGCTGAGTTGAAGCGCAGCCCGTGGTACGGGCACTGCACCTCGTCGTTGCCCAGCAGCTTGCCCTGCGAGAGGGGCGCCAGACGGTGCCAGCACGCGTCGGCGAGGGCCACGGGCCTGCCGTCCTTGGTGCGGTAGAGCGCGAGCGGCCGCCCGGCGACCGTGCGGGCGAGCAGCCCCTTTGAGGTGACTTCGTGATCCCACGCGGCTACGTACCAGCCGTTCAACGGATACGTGAGCAGTTTGGCGGTGGCCCGGGACGACGCTTCCGACGACATGAACACTCCTTTGTGTCTGCAATCTCGAGTGAATATAACTACGGAGATAGTTATTTTCGCTTGCCGTCACCATACTCTTGAGAGATACGCTTGCCAACCGGCGGCGCAGGTGGACCAGGAGAAAATCGTTGAGCCTTCGTTTTGCACTTCTCGCGTTGATCTCGGGTGGCCCGCTCACCGGATACGACGCCGTGAAGCACTTTCACAGCTCCGTAGGGCACCTGTGGCATGCGCCGGATTCGCAGATTTACCCGGAGCTGCGTCGCATGCAAGCTGACGGGCTCCTTGAGGCCACCGCCGTGCCGTGGGGTTCCAAGACGGCAACGAAGACGCAGTACTCGTTGACCCCCGAGGGGCGCGAGGAGCTGGCGCGGTGGCAGGCCACGCCTATCGCATACATGCCAGAGCGCGACCAGGCGCAT
>CAYMRO010000129.1:0-6247 GCA_964392875.1 uncultured Demequinaceae bacterium | reverse complement strand
GAGATATACGCACATGACCCAGATGGGCGTGGTGGCGGTGAGCGTGGACAGCAGTCCAAGCGAGACTCCGATGGCGATGGCACCGGCAACTGGGAACATCTTG
Organism: uncultured Demequinaceae bacterium; assembly: GCA_964392875.1. Taxonomy (GTDB): domain Bacteria; phylum Actinomycetota; class Actinomycetes; order Actinomycetales; family Demequinaceae; genus Demequina. The sequence goes on along the minus strand of CAYMRO010000129.1, from coordinate 6,144 downwards.
TACTTGCCGGTGCGCGTGACGGCCCGGCCGGATACGATCGCGGTCACAAGCAGCGTGGCCATCATCGGAATCATGAGCAGTCCGGCCCGAGTCGCGTCTACGCCGGCCACCATCTGCAGGTAGGTGGGCATGTACGCCAAGGCCCCGAACATCGCGATGCCAACCAAGAGGCCAGCACCCGTGACGAGGCTGAAGTTCTTGTTACGGAACAGCGACAGCGGCATGACCGGCTCTGCGGCCGTGCGCTCCACCAGCACAAAGGCAATTGCGGTGAGAACCGTCAGGACGATGAGAGCCAGGATGACCGTGGAGCCCCATGCGTAGGTGTTGCCGCCCCACGAGGTGACGAGCACGAGGCCCGTGGAGGCGATCGCCAGAAGCGACATGCCTGCAATGTCCATGCGCACTGGGCCGCGCTCACGGTGCGGCAAGTGGATGAAGAATGTGGCGGACGCGAGCGCAATGATTCCCAACGGGATGTTGATCCACAGGCACCAGCGCCAGCCGATGGACTCGGTGAACCAGCCACCAAGCAATGGGCCGGCAATGGACGAGAGCGCAAAGACGCCGCCCATGTAGCCCACGTACTTGCCGCGCTCGCGAGCGGGCACAATCTCGGCGAGGATCGCCTGAGACAGGATCATGAGGCCACCGCCACCAAGACCCTGAACCGCGCGGCCCGCAATGAGTTCCGGCATGTTCTGCGCCAAGCCGCCAATGACGGAACCAAGCATGAACAACCCGATAGCGACCAGCAGCAGGCTCTTGCGCCCAAGCAGGTCACCGAGCTTGCCGTACACCGGCATCATGATGGTCGCCGCGAGGATATAGGCCGTGGTGACCCACAACATGTGGTTCACGCCGTCGAGTTCGCCCACGATGGTAGGCAGCGCCGTGGAGAAGATCGTCTGGTCAAGCGACGCGAGCAGCATCGCCGTCATCAGGCCAATCAATACGAACATGATGTGGCGCTTGTCTGGCGCCGCGTCTGGGTGGCGCTCAGCGTGAAGGGCCGCTGCAGCTTTTGGGGACCGTGACATAGTTACTCCTTGCAAATGGGCCTATTGCGGCCCGGGGTTCCGGGGATTTGCGTGCTAAATGAGACGTTTGAGGTGACCGAGCGCCTGGTCAATGAGGTGCTCAAAATCTGCGGTGCCGTCGGACTCGAGCCAGCGATTGCCAATGACGTGCATGAGCCCCATCAGCACCGCCGTTGCCACTCGCGCTTGGTCCTCGACATCGGGATCGGAGAGAGTTGGCTCGTTACGGCGAATGCGGTCGATCGCGATGGCCAGGTACTCGTCGCGAGTGCCAGCGCTGCGCGCGAAGCCTTGAATCGCAAGGTCCGGTTCGCGCTCAAAGAGAAGGCGACGGCTGCGAATGAGTTCAAAATCAGCCTCATTTTGGATCGCAGAGGCAAGGACGAGCGCCAAAAAGTCGTTGAGGATGGGTCCCGTGCCTTCAACGAAGGCTTCACGCAATTGGGGTGTTGGTCGCGGCTTGCCGCGTCCTATGAGCGCGGCTTCCTTTGACCCAAAGTAGTTGAAGAACGTGCGTGCGGAGACGTCGCTCGCTGCGCAGATCTGCTCCACCGTGACGTTCTCGGAGCCGTACTGCAGCGCGAGTTCTACGGCCGCCTTCTCCATACGTCGGTAGGTGCGCTCGCGCTTGGCCTCGCGGCCACCAGTCTCTCCAAGCTTCGCGGCGCCGGTCTGGGACGCGCTGAGCGGTGGAATCGCAATTTGCATAATCTGCATTTTTGCAGACTATGCAAATTCTGTCAATTTCTGGCCTGACCGTCCCCGGTGCTACCGCGCGCGCAGCTGCCGGATATCGGGCATCGAGTCAGGGTCGTGAGCGAGTTCCTCGATGTTGACGTCCTTGAACGTAACCACTCGCACGTTCTTCACGAGCCGCGCCGAGCGATACACATCCCACACCCATGCATCGGCCATCGTCACTTCAAAATAGATGTCGCCGCCAGACGCACGCACCTGCAGATCCACCTTGTTGGCAAGATAGAACCGCCGCTCAGTTTCCACCACGTACTGGAACAGGCCCACAACGTCGCGGTACTCGCGATACAGGGCGAGTTCTGCCTCAGTTTCGTAGTTCTCCAGGTCTTCGCTGCTCACCTAACCATCCTATGGCGGCCAGCAGCTGCCCGACGCTGTGCGCGCCTGAGCGCCTAACTCGCCTCTTGTGCGGGCAACGACCACGAACGCCGGTGCAGTTCGGTGGCGCCATAGCGGCGGATCGCGTCGAGGTGAGCCGCCGCGCCATACCCCTTGTTGCCTTCCCAGCCGTAGGCGGGGTGCACCTCATGCGCCTCACGCATGAGGCCGTCGCGCTCTACTTTGGCGAGCACAGAACCCGCCGCAACGGACGCGCACAGGGTGTCCCCTTTGACCACCATCGTGACGGGTGCGGTCTGCTCGGGGTCGGGGTCTAACAGGGTGGGCTTTGCGGTGAGCCAGTCGTGCGTTCCGTCCAGCAGGATCGCGTCGATGGGCCCCACGCTTGCAAGAGCCCGCAGCGCCGCTAGCCTCAGTGCGGCGACGATGCCCACGTCGTCAATCTCCCCGGGTGAGGCGTGACCAACGGCACGTGCAATGCCAAACTGTGCGAGCGTCGGGCACATGGCCTCTCGCTGCAACCGCGTGAGCTGCTTGGAATCCGCAAGCCCGTCCGGCCAGGCCTCGCACACGGTCAGCACCACTACCCCAACGCTCACAGGGCCGGCGAGCGCCCCGCGGCCAACCTCGTCAATGCCAGCAACCGTGACAGCCCCCGCATCCCACAGGGCACGTTCGTGGACTAGCGAGACGGTCACGGCGTGGCGGTGGGAACCGGGGCTTGCGTGGCTTGCGCGGCGAGGTCATCCTCAGAGACGGCATCGGCGCCCCAGGGGTTGCCCAGCCCGCCAAAGCGATCAAAGGGCCACACCAGCGCGAACGCTTCGCCAACGATGTTGGATCGCGGAATGGTGCCGCCTCCTGGCTGACCCATGTGGGCGCGCGAATCGGCGGAATTGTCTCGGTTGTCGCCCATGACCCATAGTCGGCCCTGGGGCACGTCAACGCTGAAGGTGACGCCGCACGCGTGCGCGCCCTGCGCCACGTACGTCTCGGTGATTTCCACGCCGTTGACTTTGACCTTGCCGTTGGGGTCGTCGCACTCAACGTGATCGCCGGGCAACCCCACGATGCGCTTCACGAGGTGCTCCCCTGCGTCCTCCGGCAGGAGGCCCGTGAACATGAGGATTTCCTTGCCGATATGACTCGCCGTGCCGCCGTTGTCTGGCGCTTCTTCAAGCCAGCTACCAGGGTCTTTGAAGACAATGATGTCCCCACGTCGCAGCGGAAGCGGGTCCGGGCGCCACTTGGTTACGAGGATGCGGTCCCCATAGATCAGCGTGGGCTCCATGGAGCCGGAGGGGATCCAGAAGGACTGGAAGAAGAACGTCTTGATGAGGAACGACAGCACCAAGGCGCTGACCACAACGATCAGTACTTCCTTGGTGTACCCCCACAGGCGATGACCGGCGGAAGGCCCTGCCCCCGCCGGTGCGTCGTCCCCTGTGCTGATGTCAGCTCTCGCGCTTCTCGCGGATACGCGCCTTCTTGCCACGCAGGCCACGCAAGTAGTAGAGCTTGGCGCGGCGAACGTCACCGCGGCTCACGAGCTCGATGTGGTCAATGGTGGGGGTGTGCACGGGGAACGTACGCTCCACGCCAACGCCAAAGGAGATCTTGCGCACCGTGAAGGTGGCACCGATTCCCTGGCCCTGGCGGCCAATCACAACACCCTGGAAAACCTGGATACGAGAGCGCGTGCCCTCGATGACCTTCACGTGCACCTTGACGTTGTCGCCGGCGCGGAAGGCGGGAATGTCGTCGCGGAGCTGGGCCGCGGTAATGCCGTCAAGCTTTTGCATAACTTGGAACTCCTCGCACACGCCACAGGTCCTGCACGGTATCTGCCCTAGGGCATTGATGATGATGACGCTCGTGAGTGGTTGCTTGGCCCCCTGTGGCAGGCCGACGCTACGCGAGCACCGAGGGTCTATTGTGCCACACTGCCTCTGCTTAGCCCAGCAGGTCCGGCCGCCGCTCGCGCGTGCGCTCCATCTGCTGCTCCCGCCGCCACTCGCCAATTTTGGCATGGTGACCGCTCAACAGGACATCGGGCACGTCCAAACCCCGCCACGAGGCGGGGCGAGTGAACGAGGGGTACTCAAGCAGGCCGTCGGCATGGCTTTCCTCGGTGAGGCTCTCCGCATTGCCAACAAAACCAGGGATGAGGCGCGTGATGGCCTCGATCATCGCGAACGCGGCCACCTCTCCCCCATTGAGCACGTAGTCGCCAAGGCTCACCTCGAGTACGCGGAAGCCGCGCTGCTCGTAGTGGGCCGCAACGCGCGCATCGATGCCCTCGTAACGACCGCACGCGAACACCAGTTGCTCGCTGGTTGCCAGATCGGCGGCGAGGGACTGCGTGAAGGGCACCCCCGCGGGACTTGGGATGACCAGGGTGCCCTGCGGGGTGAGGACTTGATCCAGCGCCTCGCCCCAGACGTCGGGCTTCATAACCATCCCCGCGCCGCCGCCGAACGGGGCGTCGTCAACCGTGTGGTGGACGTCTTTGGTCCAATCGCGGAGGTCGTGGACGTGCGTCTGAACCAGTTCCGCGGCGCGCGCCTTGCCCAGGAGGGAGACGTCGAGCACCGAGAAGAACTCGGGGAAGATCGTGATGACGTCGATCTTCACTGGCTGGTCTCTCCTGTGTTTTCGGGTTCTTCGCCGTCCAGCAAGCCGTAGGGCGGGGTAATCGTGACGGTGCGCGCCTGGGCGTCCACGTGCGGCACAAACGGCTCCACGAACGGGATCATTGCGCGGAACCCGCTTGGCTGGCGCACCACGAGCACGTCGTGAGCAGGCATATCCAGGAGGTCCACTACCTCGCCAACCACCGTGCCATCTGGGCGTACGGCGGTGAGGCCAACCAGCTCGTGGACGTACCAGGCGCCCTCTTCTTGCGTCTCGTCCGCTTCGATCTCCAGCTCCACATCACGCGCTGCCTCGGCGGCGTTGCGATCCGTGAGCTCGGCGAATCCCGCCACCCATCGGCCACCGTGCTGGCGCACCGACGTGAGCGTGAGCGGGCCGGCCTGAGGGGGCTGGGTCTCGAAAGCCGCTCCGACCACGAGCCGTTGCAGGGGGATGTCCGTGCGAACCTCGAGGCCCACTTCCCCCTTGAGCCCGTGCGCCCGGCCAATGCGCGCAACTGTCACCTTCATGCCCGCAAGTCTAGGAGAGCCGTGCGCGCGCCGGACCCACGCGCTAGCGTGAGCCCTATGACAGACGAGCAGTTGCCTGACGACAAGTCACCCTCTGACCCAAGTAGCGCGCCTCACACGGTGGCTGAGCCCGAGGGCACCGCGCCTGGGCACGTTAAGCGGCCCACCGGGGTCACCTTTGTGGTGGGTCTGGTGTGGATCGCCGCGATAGCGGATCTGGTGGCCGGCATTGTGCTGCTGCTCATCTCGTTCAACAACGCGCGCTTTCACGATGCACCAGTAGACGCGTCCGTGGTGCGCTACTTCAGTCTCGTGGCCATCGTGATAGGTCTGCTGACCGTCATGGTGGCGGTTGGCCTCGCCGCCGGCAGTCAGTTCGCGAGGGTCCTCACGGTGGTTGTGATGTCGCTCCGCCTCCTCAATGCGGCGTGGGCGCTCATCGCCATTCGCTACGTCACACTGTGGCCCGCGGTGGTTGACCTGGCGCTCGCGCTGCTGGCGATCTCGTTGCTGTCCACGAGGGCAGCATCGGATTACTACCGCAACCGCACGTGATTGGCGCGCGCGGCGTGCCACTATTCACTTAAGAGGCTCCGCCGGGGCCCTTCCTCAAGGAGGAGTCATGACAGAGGCACCGGGCTCTGAGCCCACCGTTGAACACATTCCTGAACCCGTGATCGAACCTTTGGGTGCGCCCATGGCTCCGCCAAACATGGAACCCAAGGGTGGGGCGAGCACCGCCGCGGCTGGCGCTGAGGCGGCGGCTGCGCCTCGGCCAACCGATGTTGTGGTTGTTACGGTCCTTGCGCTGCTCGCTGGTCTTGGCGACGTCATAGCCGGCGTTG
>CAYMRO010000128.1:0-6341 GCA_964392875.1 uncultured Demequinaceae bacterium | reverse complement strand
CACCCCGAGGTGATTTCGCTGGAATCGGAAGACGCCGAGCTTGGCATCTCCGTGGAGCTCGCGCTGCAGTGGACCAATGGATACAACGAGGCCGTGTTCACGTACGCGAACACCATCTCCACTACCGAGGGCGGCACGCACGAAGAGGGGTTCCGTGCCGCCATGACTTCCTTGGTCAACAAGTACGCGCGCGAAAAGGGCATCCTCAAGGAGAAGGACGAGAACCTCACGGGCGACGACGTTCGCGAAGGCCTCACGGCCGTCATCTCCGTCAAGCTTCGCGAGCCGCAGTTCGAGGGCCAGACCAAGACCAAGCTGGGCAACACCATCGCCAAGACGTTTGTGCAGAAGGTGGTCAACGAGCGCCTCACGGATTGGTTCGATTCCCACCCCAACGAGGGCCGCGACGTGATCCGCAAGGCGATCCAGGCATCGCAAGCGCGGCTCGCCGCGCGCAAAGCGCGCGAGGCCACGCGCCGAAAGGGACTGTTGGAATCGGGCGGCATGCCCGGCAAGCTCTCTGACTGCCAGAGCCGCAACCCCGCCGAATGCGAGATCTTCATCGTGGAGGGCGATTCCGCTGGCGGCTCCGCCAAAGCTGGCCGCGAACCGTACAACCAGGCGATCATGCCCATCCGCGGCAAGATCCTCAACGTGGAGCGGGTGCGCCTTGATCGCGCGCTCGGCAACCAAGAGGTGCAGGGTCTCATCACCGCGTTTGGTGCGGGCATGGGTGAAGACTTTGACATCGAAAAGGCCAGGTATCACAAGATTGTGCTGATGGCCGATGCCGATGTTGACGGCCAGCACATCCGCACCTTGCTGCTCACCCTGTTGTTCCGCTACATGAGGCCCCTCATCGACGCCGGTTACGTGTACCTCGCGCAGCCGCCACTGTTCAAGATCAAGTGGTCCAATTCCGAGCACGAATACGTCTACACCGACCGCGAGCGCGACGCGCTGCTCGAGGAAGGCAAGAGGGCCGGCAAGAAACTCCCCAAGGACGGCGGCATCCAGCGCTACAAGGGTCTTGGCGAAATGGATCACGAGGAGCTCCGCGTGACCACCATGGACCCCGAGACCCGCACGCTCCTGCAAGTCACCATGGACGACGCGGCTCAGGCTGACGAGATCTTCTCCATCCTGATGGGCGAAGACGTTGAGTCTCGCCGCAACTTCATTCAGCGCAATGCGAAGGATGTGCGTTTCCTTGACATCTGATTCCACACAGTCATCTGATAACCCTGAGGGCGTTCACCACGGCCGCATCGAGGCCGTAGATCTCAACTCCGAAATGCAGAGGTCCTACCTGGACTACGCGATGTCGGTCATCGTGGGCCGCGCCCTGCCGGACGTGAGGGACGGGCTCAAGCCTGTCCACCGTCGCGTCTTGTATGCGATGTTCGATGGCGGCTACCGCCCGGACCGCGCGTTCTCCAAGTGCTCACGCATCGTTGGCGACGTCATGGGCAAGTACCACCCGCATGGTGACGGCGCCATCTACGACACGATTGTGCGCATGGTGCAGCCGTGGACGCTGCGCTACCCGCTCGTCGCTGGTCAGGGCAACTTTGGCTCCGCGGGCAACGACGGCGCGGCCGCGTCGCGGTACACCGAGTGCAAGATGGCTCCGCTCGCCATGGAGCTGGTGCGGGACATTGACAAGGACACCGTTGACTTTGAGCCCAACTATGACGGCCGCGAGCAACAGCCAGTCATTCTGCCCGCGCGGTTCCCCAACCTGTTGGTGAATGGTTCGGCGGGCATCGCGGTTGGCATGGCGACCAACATCCCTCCGCACAACCTGCGCGAGGTTGCCGAGGGAGTGCAGTGGCACCTCGACAACCCCACGGCGAGCAAGGAAGAGTTGCTCGAGGCGCTCATGGAGCGCATCAAGGGACCTGACTTCCCCACGGGCGCCACCATTTTGGGGCGCAAGGGAATTGAGGATGCATACCGCACGGGTCGCGGACTCATCACGATGCGCGCGGTGGTCAACATTGAGGAGGTCCAGGGACGCATGTGCCTGGTCATCACTCAGTTGCCGTATCAGGTCAACCCGGACAACCTCGCGATCAAGATCGCGGATCTCGTCAAGGACGGCAAGGTCAGCGGCATCGCGGATATTCGCGACCAGACCTCAGGCCGCACTGGCCAGCGCTTGGAAATTGTGCTCAAGCGCGACGCCGTCGCGAAGGTGGTGCTCAACAACCTCTACAAGCACACGCAGTTGCAAGAGACGTTCGGTGCGAACATGCTCGCGATCGTCGACGGCGTGCCGCGCACCCTGCCGCTTGACGCCTTCATCCGCTACGGGACGGCGCACCAGCTTGAGGTGATTCAGCGCAGGACCGCCTATCGCTTGCGCGAGGCGGAGCGCGAAGCTCACATTTTGATCGGCTACCTCAAGGCGCTCGACGCCCTCGATGAGGTCATCGCGCTCATCCGCCGCTCGCCCGATGTTGACGCCGCACGCACGGGCCTCATGAAGTTGCTCGACGTTGACGAGGTGCAGGCCACCGCAATTCTCAACCTGCAGCTGCGTCGTCTCGCCGCTCTCGAACGCCAGAAGATCACCGACGATCACGCGGCTCTCATGGCGGAGATCAAGGACCTGCAGGGAATCCTCGCCTCGCCGGAACGCCAGCGCGTCATCATCAGCGAGGAACTCGCGGAGATTGTGCGCAAATACGGCGACGATCGCCGCACCGAGATCTCCCCCTTCGACGGCGAGGTCTCGATCGAGGACCTCATCGCCGAGGAGGAGGTGGTGGTCACCATCACCGCCGGCGGCTACGCAAAGCGCACCCGTTCAGACCAGTACCGCGCACAGCGCCGGGGTGGCAAGGGTGTGCGTGGAGCAACGCTCCGGTCCGACGATGTGGTTGAGCACTTCTTTGTGACCACCACTCATCATTGGCTACTTTTCTTCACCAATCTTGGCCGTGTCTACCGCGCCAAGGCGTACGAACTGCCCGAGGGCGGGCGCGATTCCAAGGGCCAGCACGTGGCGAACATGCTTGCCTTCCAGCCGGGCGAGGAGATTGCGCAGGTGCTCGCGCTGCGCTCCTACGAGGACAAGCCGTACCTGGTACTTGCCACAAGGCGCGGTCTCATCAAGAAGACCGAGCTGACCTCGTATGACTCCAACCGTTCCGGCGGTCTCATCGCGATCAACCTCCGTGAAGTGGAGGGCGAGGACGGCGGTCTGCTGCCGGACGAGCTGGTTGCGGCGCGCTTGGTCTCCGACGACGACGACCTCATGCTGGTGTCACGCAAGGGGCAGTCGATTCGCTTCTCGGCCTCGGACACGCGGCCCATGGGCCGCGCCACTTCCGGCGTCAAGGGCATGCGCTTCCGCGACGACGACGAGCTGCTCGCAGCCGATGTCATTGCAGCTGGCACGCCCGCGAGCGAAACCGACGACGACGGTGACGAGGGCGTTGGCGAGAACGGCGATGTGGAAACCACGGCGTCGGGCCCCTACTCGCTGGTAGTCACAGAAGGTGGCTACGCCAAGCGCACGGATGTCAGCAAGTACCGCAGGCAAGGTCGCGGCGGGCTAGGCATCAAGGTGGCCAAGCTCCAAGAGGAGCGCGGCGACCTGGTTGGTGCACTGCTTGTGGACGATGCCGACGAGGTGCTGGTCATCATGGAGTCCGGCAAGGTCATGCGCGCATTTGTGAGCGAGGTCCCTGCGAAGGGTCGGGACACGATGGGCGTCATTTTCGCTAAGCCCGCTGCGGGCGACCGGATCATTGGGATCGCGCGGAACGTGGAGCGGCACCTTGATGGGGACGAGCCGGTTGCTGACGCGGACGGAGCTGATGGAGTAGCTGACGGAGCTGCCGACGAAGCTGCCCCGGAGTAACTCGCGGCTCCGCTAGTCCGTGAGCACGGGGTGCTTTGCGCCTCCGTGGTCCGCGGGGGTGCGGACAAACAGCAGCAGCACCAGGCCAATCGCCACAACGGTGATGATGCCAAGGGTGCCCCACAGCGTGGCGCCCGTGACTCCCACGGCCACGGCCCACGCGATGGGCGACATGAAGGATGCCGCGCGCCCGGTGGTGGCGTAGAGACCAAAGATCTCGGTCTCGCGTCCCACGGGCGACACGCGTGCCAGGAGTGATCGGGATGCCGCCTGCGCGGGGCCAACCATGCCGGCAAGCAGCAGGCCAAAGATCCAGAAAGTGATTTGACCCAAGCCGTGCAGGAATGCCACGGCGAGGCCACCAATCACAATGCCGATGAGGGCCGTGATGATGACCGTGCGCGGCCCAAGCCAATCGTCAAAGCGGCCGGACACCACGGTCACGAGACCTGCTACCAAGTTGGCGGCAATGCCAAACATGATGACCTGGGTGTCAGTGAAGTCATAGGCGTTCGCGGCAATCACGGCGCCAAAGACAAACACTCCGGCGAGGCCATCGCGGTACACGGCGGAAGCGGCGAGGAACCACAGGGTGGAGCGCGCCTCGCGCCACAGCCCGCGGATGCTGTGCCACAGCAGCACGTACGCATTGAGGATTCCAGCGCCGTCGCCCCGCGGCACCGCGGGTGCCTCGGGCACGTAGCGAAACAGTGGCCAAGCAAAGATGAGCGTCCACACGGCGCAGCCCACCGCAATGAGCCGGTAGGCCATGCCGTTGGAGGTGTCCATGCCAAACCAGTCGAACGAATCGGCGAGCACCACGATCACCAGCGCCACGATGCCGCCGATGTACCCCAGCCCCCAGCCCAGCCCCGAGACCCGGCCCGCAGTGCGCGGGGTGGAAACCTGCACAAGCATGGCGTTGTAATTCACGCCAGCGATCTCGCCAATCACGGACCCCACGGCAAGAATGCACACGCCAAGCAAAAAATACTGGGGCGCCGCCTGCACAAAGTACAGCGCGAGCATGGAGATCACTAACAGCACCGTGGTCCACCCGAGCCACGCCTTGCGGCGTCCCGTACGGTCGGCGAGTTGCCCAAGGACAGGCGCCACCACCGCCACGCTCAGCCCGGCAAGTGCCATCGCCCACGCGACTTGACCTGACAGCCCGGCCAACGCGGTGTCGTGGTCTTCACCAGGCGCGATGAAGTCATCGGACACCAAATACAGCGCCGTAAACACGAACGTCAAAATGACCGTGTTGAACGGTTGGGTGGCCCAGTCCCACATGGCCCATGCGGCCACTTGCCTGCGTGGGACGCTCTCCGGCTCGGTGTAGGTCATCGTCGCTGATTCTTCCGCCATGCGGACAGTGTTGCGCATCGCGGCTAGATTCGGGGAGTGGAATTTGTGCCCGACGTTCTGGTTGGCTTCAGCGCTGCACCCCTGGCAGGCGCAACGCTCGTTCGCAGCGATGCGCAGCCCGCGCGCCCGCGCGCGGCCGTGCTGCACGTTCACGGCTACAACGACTACTTCTATCAGGCGGAACTCGCGCAGTGGTTTGTTGACCACAACCTGGCGTTCTACGCCGTTGACATGTCTGGCGCGGGACGATCGCGCACACCAGAAGTCCACCCGCACGACATGGCGACCATCGAGGAGCCCGGCGACGACATCGCGGCCGCGGTGGAAGCGGTGGCAGCCCTGCACCCAGGCTTGCCAATCATCGTCCACGCGCATTCCACCGGCGGGCTATCGGTGGCGATCTGGGCCGCGGACCGTCCGCACCCCCAACTCGCGGGACTGATCCTCAACTCGCCGCTCTTTGGGTTGCCTATGACCAAGGGTGACGCTCGTATGGTGCGCTTCATGACGCCCATCATGAAGCTACGGCCAAAGATGATCGTTGGTCGCCGGCGCAGCCTCTACAACGAACGCCTGCACGTGACGGGCGGCGGCAACGCGGAATTCAACCAGGAGTGGAAATCCCCCAACGGGATTCCCACCACCGCGCGCTGGGTTGCTGCGGTCATGGGGGCGTGGAAGCGCATCGACGGCGGGCTTGGGCTCACCATCCCCACGCTCGTAGCGCGATCGGCGCAGATGGGGGCGGAGAGCGACGACAATCCCTTGTTGCGGAGCCAAGACGTGGTGGTGGACACCGTTGAGACGGCCAGGCGCACCCCGCTGCTGGGTCCCAACGCGGAAGAGTTAGTCATCGAGGGCGGGATGCACGACCTCAGCCAGTCCGCACCCGAGCCCCGCGCCGCATACCTTGCTGGAGTTGCCGCGTTCATCGACCGAGTGCTCGCGTGAGCGTGCGCCACCCCTATTTCGACACCGGTGGAGCGATTGCCGCGCTCGCACACCGCGGCTTCAACCGGGAAGGCCTCGAGAACTCGATGGCCGCCTTCGCGGCGGCTGTAGACCTGGGCTTCCACTACGTAGAGACCGACGCCCACGGCAC
>CAYMRO010000127.1:0-6535 GCA_964392875.1 uncultured Demequinaceae bacterium | reverse complement strand
ACGACCAACATTTTGGAGATGCGCGGCATCACCAAGACGTTCCCCGGCGTGAAAGCCCTGTCAGATGTGGACCTTGAGGTTCGCGCGGGCGAGATTCACGCCATCTGCGGCGAAAACGGCGCAGGCAAATCCACCCTCATGAAGGTGCTGTCAGGGGTCTACCCGCACGGCACGTACGAGGGCACCATCGTCTTCAATGGTGATGAGGCGAAGTTCGGCAGCATCAATGATTCTGAGGCTGCCGGCGTCGTCATCATTCACCAGGAACTGGCGCTGGTTCCGTACCTCACCGTGGCGGAGAACATCTTCCTCGGCAACGAGCGTCGCGGACTCTTTGGTCTGATCGACTGGAACCGCGCCAACCACGAGGCAACTGAGCTCATGCACAGGGTGGGCCTCGACGAGAACCCCACCACGCCCGTCGGACAACTTGGCGTGGGCAAGCAGCAGCTTGTCGAGATCGCCAAGGCACTCTCCAAAGATGTGAAGCTGCTCATCCTCGACGAGCCAACCGCCGCCCTCAACGACGGCGATTCCATTCACCTGCTGGACCTCCTCAAGGGACTGCAGACCGAGGGCATCACCTCGATCATGATTTCTCACAAGCTCAACGAGATTGAGTATGTGGCGGACCGCACCACGATCATTCGCGACGGGCGCACCATCGAGTCGCTTGACATGGCGGACGCGACCTCAACCCAAGACCGCATCATCCGCGGCATGGTTGGCCGCGACCTCGAACACCGCTACCCGGAGCGGATCGACCACCAGATTGGCGAAGAGCTGCTGCGCGTGGAGAACTGGACGGTTCACCACCCAACCCAGCCTGGTCGCGTGGTGGTGGACAACGCGTCGTTCAACGTTCGCGCAGGCGAGGTGGTGGGCATTGCCGGGCTCATGGGCGCCGGCCGCACCGAGCTCGCGATGAGCATCTTTGGCCACTCCTACGGCCGCGGCATTACCGGGCAGGTGTTCAAGCGCGGCGAGTTGGTCAACACCCGCACGGTGTCGCAAGCCATCGATCACGGCATTGCGTACGCAACTGAGGATCGCAAGCGTTACGGCCTCAACCTCATTGAGGACGTCAAGCGAAACATCTCTGCTGCCGCCCTGGGCAAGCTCTCAACCAGGGGCTTCGTCAACGGCCATCAAGAGATAGTTGTCGCTGAGGAGTACCGCGCCTCGATGAACATCAAGACGCCGTCAGTGCTGCAGAAAGCCGGCAACCTCTCCGGAGGAAACCAGCAGAAGGTGGTGCTGTCCAAGTGGCTCTACACCGACGCAGACGTCATGATCCTCGACGAGCCCACTCATCGACGTTGGTGCCAAGTTTGAGATCTACACGCTCATGAACAAGATGGCGGCCGAGGGCAAGGGAATCGTCCTGATCTCCTCAGAGCTGCCGGAGCTGCTCGGCACATGCGATCGCATTTACACACTTGCCTTTGGGCGCATCACGGGCGTGCTTGACATTGCTGATGCCACACCCGAGGCCCTAATGACACTGATGACGCAGGAGCGTCGCACATCCGCCTCGGCGGGAAGGGAAGGATCGGCCGCATGAGCGCCATCGCGAATCTGAGGGAAATCTTCACTCGAAACCTCCGCCAGAGCGGCATCCTCATCGCCTTCGTTGCGATCGTGCTGCTGTTCACCGTGCTGACGGACGGCAAACTGCTCAGCCCGGAGAACCTCACCAACATGGTTCTCCAGTACTCCTACATCTTGGTGCTCGCCATCGGCATGGTGATAGTCATCATCGGTGGGCACATTGACCTGTCCGTTGGATCGGTGGCCGCCCTCGCGGGCGCCGTGTCCGCGACGCTCGTCGTCAAGCACGGCATGCCATGGTGGACGGGTGTGCTCGCGGCCATCGGAGTGGGCATCCTGGTGGGTGCATGGCAAGGCTTCTGGGTGGCGTTTGTAGGCATCCCGGCCTTCATCACCACCCTTGCGGGCATGCTCCTTTTCCGCGGCATGACGTGGCAGGTACTCAACAACTTCTCCCTCTCGCCAATGCCTCCGCAGTACCAGAAGATCGGCAACGGCTTCATCAACGGGCTCCTAGGCGGCAACGGTTACGACGTCTTCACCCTGGTGGTCTTTGCGGTGGGCGTCGCGGGCTATGTGGTGAGTCAGTTCCGAGCGCGTCGCAAGGCCTTGGCCTACAAGCAACTGGTGCCAGCCTTGCCTCTGTTCATCGTCAAGCTTGTGGCTGTTGGTCTGCTTGTCATGTGGTTCGCATGGAAGCTCGCGAACGACCGCGGCCTGCCCATTGTGCTCATCGTCCTGGCCGTGCTGGTGCTCATCTACTCGGTGGTCACGAGCCGCACGGTGTTTGGCCGCCACGTGTATGCAATCGGTGGCAACCTCACCGCAGCCACGCTCTCCGGCGTCAAGGTGAAGTGGGTCAACTTTGGCATCATGCTCAACATGGGCTTCCTCGCCGGTGTTGCTGGCGTGCTGTTCTCGGCTCGCATGAATGGTGCGCAGCCCGGAGCAGGAAACCTGTTTGAGCTTGACGCCATCGCCGCGGCCTTCATTGGTGGCGCGGCTGTGACCGGTGGTGTTGGGCGAGTCTCCGGCGCCATCATCGGTGGTCTCATCATGGCCACGATGTCCAACGGCATGCTCATCCTTGGCCTCGACCAGTCGGTGCAGTACATGGTCAAGGGCCTCGTGCTGCTGCTAGCCGTGGCATTCGACGTCTACAACAAGCGACGGGCCGGCGCCCGCTGATTGAGTACCCACTCAGGTGAAGGACCCCGCGCCTCCCGGGACGCGGGGTCCTTTGCTGTCGCAGCTCCCACCACCCCGCGAAGGTCAGCTTCCGGCGCCCAGTAAGGTGGAAACATGGGAATTGCCGACGAACTGATCGCTAACAACACCGCCTACGCCGCTTCCTACAGCCCAGACCGCCCGCTGCCGCCGCGCCGCCAGTTGTGCGTGGTGACGTGCATGGACTCGCGGCTGGACACCTTCGCGATGCTGGGCCTCGATATCGGCGACGCGCACATCGTCCGTAACGCCGGCGGCGTGGTCACGGATGACGTCATCCGCTCGCTCACGGTTTCCCAGCGCAAGTTGGGCACACGCGAGATCATCCTCATCCACCACACTGACTGCGGATCCCTCACCTTTACCGACGACCAATTGCGCAACCAGTTGCTGGACGAGACGGGCCTCAAACCCACGTGGAGCCCCGAATCCTTCAACGACCTTGACGCGGACCTCCGCCAATCGATGGAGCGCGTGCGGCGCTCGCCGTTCCTCGTGGACGCCACCCAAGTGCGCGCCTTCGTGTTCGACGTCCACTCGGGCGCACTGCGCGAGGTGGTCTAGCGGGGTTACCCTGGAATCACTCAACCCGGGGAGGTAACCATGGGCTGGTGGAGATTCATCAGGGCGGTACTACGCGGCGAGCACAAGTTAGCTCCCACCACTTGGGTTGCGGCAGTCGTCACCGTGATCTACACGATTTCACCGCTCGATTTCCTACCCGAGTGGTTCCTGGGCCCACTTGGCCTTGTCGATGACCTGGGCCTATGGGCCGTGTTCCTGGCGCTCGCCGGGCGCGAGAAGAGCCGCTACGAGGTTGCCGTCCACGGCGGCGAGTTCGTCAAGGCCACTCGGCTGGACTAGCCGACCCCAGCAAAGCAGCACGACTTTGGCCGTTTCACATCGAAACGTTTGGAACTGCCGGGAAGTCTTTGCTAGGTTTGCCCGGAACCTCAGCCTTGCCAGGCGCCTTTGAGGTAACTGGTGCCGCTGGGGAGGGGATCCATGAGTGAGTTCGGGGTTGACCTCCGCGGAGTCATTGACCTCCTAAGCAGGCACATCTACTCGGGTCCCGAGGTGTTCCTGCGGGAGTTGCTGCAGAACTCACGCGACGCACTCATCGCGCGCGCGGGCGGCGGCGAGCTTTCCCCCGCGTGGGCCGTGCACATCCGCCCCGCCACCACAGAGCGTCCCTTCACGATCGTCGACGACGGAATAGGACTCGCCGCCGACGAGGTTGAGGATCTTCTCGCCACCGTTGGTCGCTCGTCCAAGCGGGACGTGCTCGACATGCCCAACAGCGACTTCCTTGGCCAGTTTGGCATTGGGTTGCTCAGCTGCCTCATGGTCGCGGACGCCATCGAACTGGTGAGTCGCAAGGAGGGGCGCCTCGCCGTGCACTGGCGCGGCCAGGCGGACGGCACGTTTACAGTCACGGAACTCACCAAAGAGCAATCCGACGCTGTGGACATTGGCACCCGCGTCTCCCTTGAGCCCTCGCCAGACCACGCGGATATGTTGGGTTTTGAGGGCATCACCGCTTTGGTCCGACGCTACGCGGAGTACCTTCCCATCCCCGTCTTGGTAGAGACTCCAGCGGGCGGCGCGGAACAGTTGACCCGGCCGGCACCATTCCTAGCGAACCTGGTCACCGATCGTGCCACCGTGCTCGATTTTGGCGAATCCATGATTGGCCACGCACCGCTCGACGCCATTGAAATCGATATCCCCGGTACCGCCACCACAGGTATCGCTTACGTGTTAGCCCACCCAGCGTCGGGCCGTGAACGGGCGGGTGCGCGGGTCTACTTGGGCCGCATGTTGGTGGCCACTGACGAGCCTCAACTGATGCCAGGGTGGGCGTTCTTTGTGCGTGCGGTGGTGAGCTCGGACGGGCTGACGCCAACGGCTAGCCGCGAGGCGCTGGTGCGCGACGACGCCCTCACGCTGACGCGCGAGGGCATAGCCCAAGCCGTGCGGGGCTGGATCAGTGGCCTCGCCGAGCGCAACAGGGCATTGCTGCGCACCTTCCTCGCCACGCACGATCTTGCAATCCGCGCGGCGTGTGTGGAAGACGACGAGCTATTCCGGATGGTTGGCCCGTTGCTGACGTTTGAGACTGCCGCGGGCACGCATACGCTGGAGGAGATCGCGCTCACGGGCGGAGCCATCGAGTACGCGAACTCGCTTGATGAATTCAGAATGCTCACCGGCCTGGGGGCTACGTCACGGCTGGTAAACGCCTCGTTCGTCTACCACGAGGAATTGCTGCTCAAGGCTCACATGCTCTTTGGCGACATCACCGTCACGGAGGCGGACGTCATGGGGCGGGTGCGTGAACTCGCGGAGCCAGCCGCCGAGGACCTCGCCCGCACCAAGGCGCTCGCGGCCAGGGCCACCGCGGCTCTCGCGAACGTGGACGTTGAGGCAGTGATCAAGATTCTGCCAAGCGCGGGCTTGATGTCGCTCTATGTGGCCGATGCCGAGGTGCTCACACGGGTAGACATGCAACGCGCAAGCGAGATTGCGCGCGGGCCATGGGCGGCCGCGCTGCGCACCGCCGCGGAGCGCGTGGACGAGGTGCGCTCAAGGCGCGGTCCCGTGGCCACGCGTGCACAGATATGCCTCAATTGGGGCAATCCGCTTGTGCAGCGACTTGCCGAGCTCCGCGACGAATCAGTGCTGCAGCGCACGGTGCGCGTGCTCTATGTGCAGGCGCTGCTCGCGGGACGCAGGCCGTTGACAGAGAGGGATCGTGCCCTCATGAGCGAGTCGCTCGACGACCTCGTGACACTCAGTGTGGGAATCGAAGAATAGAGGGAACGATATGCAGGAATCAGTGACGAGGGACGACTTGATGGGGCAGCTCGAGGAGTTGCCATGGGGAGCGCGGCATCGCGAGTTCGGGGGCGAGGTCATCGCGGTTGCGCAGGAGCGCGACGACGAGGACCTCGAGTTTGCGGCGCGCATGCGTCTCACCACCGACGGCGTGATGACGGGGCACTCGGACCTTGCGCTTACGAATTTCTCTTGGTGCGCGGCCAAGCATCGCGAGAACCCCGCGCGCTTCATCGGTGGGGATGAGGAGGCCGACAGCTTCTTCTGGCAGTACAAGTGGATGCCCGGCTTGCTACGCAAGTCCCCAGTGTTTGAACGCGCCCAGATCATGGACATCCTCGATGACTTTGAGGACACCTACCGGGCTGCTGGCTTGCCGCTGTCCGCCGTGGTCACCGCGCGCTTCGAGACGGCCGTTCATATGGGTGAATTGGCGGAGGCGCAGGTCCGTGCCGCAGAACTCGAGAAAATGCCGCAGGATCCCTATTCCTCATGTGACGCGTGCATCCCCTCTGATTACGTGGACCTGGAACTGCTGCGCGGGGACCTCGCGGCCGCCGCTGACCGAGCGGTGGGCATGTGGCGCGCGGGCGCGGTGTGTGGCGAGGAGCCGGAATCGGCCCTGGCAGGCGTGCTTGTTGCGCTCGCGAAGTTGGGGCGCAGCGCGGACGCTGCGGAGGCCTTTGAGTTCTCCTATGGGCAGTCAAAGGGCAACCCGGACAACCTGGCTAACGTGGCCCTCTGCGCCACCTTCGCCTCAATAACCGGCAATCACGCACTTGCGCTTGCCATTGTGGAGCGCCACCTGACGTGGCTCGCGCACGATCCCCTTGGCGAGGCCGATCACTTCACTGCTGCGAGCGGGTTTGCGGTGGTCCTCAACAGGTTGGCTGATACCCCTGATGGGATGCACACCGTG
>CAYMRO010000126.1:0-6539 GCA_964392875.1 uncultured Demequinaceae bacterium | reverse complement strand
GTGACGATGACGATCGTGTAGTTCTCCTTGAGTTCCTGCATGCGGTCTTCGATGGCGAGCGTGGAGATGGGGTCGAGCGCGGAACACGGCTCGTCCATGAGGAGAACGTCGGGGCGGATGGCGATGGCGCGCGCGATGCACAGGCGCTGCTGCTGCCCGCCCGAGAGCGACGAACCGGGCTTGTCGAGGCGGTCCTTGACCTCTTCCCACAGGTTGGCGCCCCGCAGCGAGGACTCCACAAGCGCTTCCTGCTCGCTCTTGGAGGTGCGCTTGTTGCTGAGGCGATATCCGGCCACCACGTTTTCAGAGATCGACATGGTGGGGAACGGGTTGGGCCGCTGGAAAACCATGCCGACGTGGCGGCGTACGGCAACCGGATCAATGCCACGCCCATACAAGTTGACGCCATCCATGAGCACCTCGCCCTCCACGCGAGCGCCGGGGACCACCTCGTGCATGCGGTTCATGGTGCGCAAAAACGTGGACTTGCCGCAGCCGGACGGGCCAATGAGCGCCGTCACGGACTTGGGCTCGATGGCAAGCGATACGTCTTCCACCGCTAGGAAGTCGCCGTAATAGACGTTGAGGTTGTTGACGTCAATGCGTTTGGACACGAATATTCCTTCTTGAGCTAACGGCCGGCTTTGGGTGCGAACGCACGGGAGATGAGGCGGGCAACGAGGTTGAGGGTCATGACGATGAGGATCAGGACGAGGGCCGCGGCCCACGCCCGGTACTCGGTGATCTCCGGGACACAGATCGCCGAGGGGTCATTGCAGACGGCATCGCCCTTCTTCCATTCGGAGACGATGTACACGGGCAGGGTCATCATGCGGCCGTCGAAGAGATTGAAGTTGAGGGAATCGGCGAACCCAACGGCAACGAGCAGTGGCGCGGTCTCGCCAATGACGCGCGCGATGGCGAGCGTGACGGCGGTGGCGAGGCCGGCGATTGCCGTGCGCAGCACCACTTTGATGACGGTGAGCCACTTGGGCACGCCCAGCGCGTAGGACGCCTCACGCAGTTCGTTTGGCACGAGCCGCAGCATCTCCTCCGATGCGCGCACCACCACTGGGATCATCAGCACGGACAGCGCGATGGCGCCCGTGAACCCGGTCTTGGTGCCCGGCCCAATCACCACCGTGGCGAGCGCATACGCAAAGAGGCCCGCGACGATGGAAGGGATGCCCGTCATGACGTCCACAAAGAACGTGACTGTGCGCTTGAGTCGGCCCTGGCCGTATTCCACCAGGTAAACCGCGGCCAGAATCCCGATGGGGACCGAGATGATGGTGGCGGCGAGCGTGATGAGGAGCGTGCCCCAAATCGCATGCAGGGCGCCGCCCTCGGGGACTCCGCCCACGATTCCGCGCATGGTCTGCTGCAGGAAGTCGAGGTTGAAGTTGTGCTCGCCGTTCTCGTCGATGAAGAACCGCTTGTAGCCCCTTGAGAAGACCGTGATGCCAAGCCACACGAGCGGGATGAGCGCCACGCCAAAGGCGGCGTAGACGAGCGCCGTAGCGCCCGCGTTCTTGAACCGGCGAGATGCCGTGAGGGCGCCCAGCGTGGACGTATCTGTCACGGCCATCAGTTGGCCCCTGAGAACTCGGCGCGCCGCGCCACGATCCAGCGCGCCAGCATGTTGACGAGCATCGTGATGATGAAGAGGGCGAGCCCCATGGCGATGAGCGCACTAACGCCCCACGTGTTCGCTTCTGGGAACTGCGAGGCGATGTACGCGGCAATGGTGTTGTGCTTCCCGGATTGGGTGATGCCAAACGAGAACGTGAGCCCGCTTGAAAGGATCATGTAAACGGCCATCGTCTCGCCTAGCGCACGCCCAAGACCAAGCATCGTGGCGCCGATGATGCCGGAACGTGCAAACGGGAACACCGCCATGCGCACCATCTCCCAGCGAGTGGCACCCAAGGCGAGCGCGGCCTCCTCGTGAAGCCGAGGGGTCTGCAAAAACACCTCCCGCGTGACCGCGGAGATGATGGGGATGATCATGATGGCGAGGACAATTCCCGCTGCGAGCGCCACCCGGCCCGTTGGGGAGGCAGTGCCGGTAGCGGGATCCGGCGCGAACAGTGGGAACCAGCCAAAGGTGTCCGTGAGCCAAGCGAAGAACGTGCGCAGGAAGGGCACGAGCACCAGCGCGCCCCAGAGTCCGTAGACAACGGACGGAATGGCGGCGAGCAAGTCGATGATGTATCCAAGCCCCGAGGCAAGCTTGCGCGGCGCGTAATGCGAGATAAACAGCGCAATGCCCACGGCAAGCGGCGTGGCAATGAGCAAGGCGATCGCTGAAATTAGCAGGGTGCCAAAGATCAAGTAGCCGATGATCTCGATGAGGCTCTCGCCTTGATCGGGCCGGATCCAGCTCACGCTTTTGTCAAGCGATGCCCCGTCCGTGATGGCTGGCCACGCCTCGGCAAAAAGGAATGTGGCGACGGCCGCGAGCACAATGAGGATGACCGTGGCCGAGCCCGCAGAGACGCCCTGAAAAGCCCTGTTCGCCCGCGACGGCTTGCTCGCCTCAAGCGGCGCGGCCGGCACGGGCGGCAAAGGCGGCCCAAACTCGGCCGTCTTAGCGTCGGTAGTTGTCACGCAAACTCTCCGTTAGGTGGCGTGAAGGACGGTGGTGGACTCATCCTCGCGGACCCATCCACCACCGTCCAATCACATGCAGTTAGGCCGATGCGATCTCGGCAAGGATCGACTCGATCTTGGTGGAGAGATCCGCGGGGAGCGGCGCCGAACCGGCAGCAGCAGCGGCCGAGGCCTGACCTTCAGCCGAGGCCACGTACGAGAGGAAGCCCGTCACGTTGGCCTTCTCCGCATCGTCCTCGTATGCCTGGCACACGATCGCGTAGGACACCAGCATGAGCGGGTATGCGCCCGCCGCGGTTGTGGTGCGGTCCACGTTGTACGCGAGGTCGTTCTCACCGTTCACGCTCGCGAGCGTGGAACTGGCGAGGGCCGTAGCCGCGCCCTCAGCGGACGGCGCATTGAATGCGTCGCCCACCTTGATGGCGACCACACCTGCCGTTCCTGACTTGGAAGCGTCGGCGTAGCCAATGGTGCCTGGCGTGCTGTTGATGACATCCATGAGACCGGTTGTGCCTTCGCCCGTTTCACCGGACTTGATGGGCCACGCCTTGCTGGACTCGTGCGTCCACGCACCGCCGGATGCCTTTTCCAAGTACTCCGTGAAGTTCTTGGTGGTACCGGACTCGTCTGAGCGGTGCACCGTGGTGATCGCAAGATCTGGCAGGGTCACGCCGTCGTTGAAGGCGGCGATGGCGGGGTCATTCCAGTTCTTAATGGTGCCTTCGAAGATCTTCGCAACAGTGGCGGCGTCAAGATTGAGGCTCGTGACGCCCTCAATGTTGAAGACCACGGCAATCGGTGAGATGTAGACCGGCAGGTTGATGGCGCCATCCACGCCGCACCTGGCCACAGCTGCCGTGTACTCGTCGGGATCCTTGAGAGAAGAGTCGGAGCCGGCCCAAGAAACGGAACCGTCCAGGAATGCGGTGATGCCACCGCCCGAGCCAACTGGGTCGTAGTTGATGGTGAGACCGGAGTTGGCGTTCTGGAAGTCGGCGCGCCAGGCGTCCATCGCGGACTGTTGCGCCGATGACCCGGCGCCGTTGAGCGTGCCGGACAGCGCGGTGGCGGGCTCGGTGGCTGAACCAGTGCCGGGCGCCTGCGACGTGGGAGCCTCGTTCTCGGCAGTGCACGCCGCGAGGGAAAGCGAAAGCACAGCAGCAACGGCGAGGGCGCCGGTGCGGTAGGCAATCTTCACAGTCAGTTCCTTACGTTTCGGTTTCCGGCTGCCTGCCGGATAACTTCACGCTAGAGAGCGAAGGTAACGGTGTGAGCGCGCGTTTCTGAACCTTGGGTGAACGTTCGATGAACGCCGCGCCAGTTACGCCTCGAATGTGTATCCAACGCCCCGCACGGTCTGGATCATCGTGGGGTTCGAAGGGTCGTCCTCGATCCTCGTCCGCAGGCGTTTGACGTGGACATCGAGAGTCTTGGTGTCGCCAAAATAGTCGGCACCCCACACGCGTTCGATGATCACGTGGCGCGGCAGCACTCGGCCCGCGTTCCGCGCCAGCAAGTTGAGCAGCGCAAATTCCTTGGGCGGCAAAGCCAGGGTCTCGCCGTCCTTCACAACAGTGAGGCGCTCGGCGTCAAGGGTTATTGGCCCGACGCTGAGGCGAGTTGGTTCGTCGGGTATGGCAGATTTTCCCGCGGCTTGGCGATGCAGCACCGCACGAATCCGCGCCACCAACTCCCGGCCCGAATAGGGCTTGGTGACATAGTCATCCGCACCCAGCTCAAGGCCGATGATCTTGTCCACCTGATCGTCCTTGGCGGTCACCATGATGATGGGGACGTCTGCACGCTCGCGGAGCACCTTGAAAACCTCAGCGCCGGACATGCCAGGCAACATGAGGTCCAGGAGAACCACGTCCGCACCTCGGCGAGCGAACTCCTCCACCCCACGCGGGCCGGTCTCCGCAAGCGAGACCTCGAATCCTTCACGGCCAAGCAGGAAGGCGAGCGAGTCGCGATATGACTCCTCGTCCTCGATCACGAGCACGCGCTCCCCTGTCACCGTTGCTCCTCCTCGCCGCGCGCGGGCAACTTCAGTGTGAAGGTGGAGCCCACGCCGGGCGTGCTCCACACCTCAACGGTGCCGTCGTGACGCAGCGCGATGTGCTTGACGATACTGAGGCCCAAGCCCGTGCCGCCCGTTTCGCGAGAACGCGCAGCATCCACTCGGTAGAAGCGTTCAAAGATGCGCTCGGTCTCCGCTGGCGCTATGCCTATTCCCTGATCCACTACGGAGACGGAGGCGACCTCACCCTCGAGCTCGGCGGTCACGATGACACGCTTGCCTGGGTCCGAGTACTGGATGGCGTTGTCTACGAGGTTCCGCACCGCCATGACTAGTAGCTCTTCATTGCCGAGCACCGTGGCGTCTTGGCGGAGGTCTATCGCTATGTTGATGCCGCGCGCCGCTGCCGCCGTTGCCGTTCCATCAACCGCCTCCGCAACCACGTGCCCAACCCCAACGGGCTGCACATCGGTGACTGGAGCGTCGGACTGTAGGCGGGTGATTTCGATGATCTCTTGAATGAGCGTGCCGAGCCGTTTGGCTTCCTTGCGGAGCTTTTTGGTGAAGGTGCGCACCATCTCGGGGTCGTCGGCGCCGGCCTCCACTGACTCGGCGAGCAGCTGGATGGCGCCCACCGGGGTCTTGAGCTCGTGGGAGACGTTGATGGCAAAGTTGCGGCGCATGTGCTCGGCGGCCTCTTGCTCGGTGAGGTCGCTCACGAGCGCGAGCGCCAGCTCGTTGTCCACCACGGACACGCGCGCGTGGAGGATGCGACTCGATGCGAGCACCCCGCGCTTGACCTCGATGTCCTCGTCCACCACGTTGCCGTGGCTCCATGCGCGCTCTGCGAGGCGAGCGAGCTCGGGGTGCAGGGCGCCGTCAGGGCGCGCCACGCCAAGTGCAAGAGCTGCGTTGTTGCAATACGCGCTGCGGCGGTCGCGGCGCACAATCACGGCACCGGTGGGCAGCACCGCGAGCACTTGCCGAGTGCGCGCGGGAACCAGGGTGCCGACGGTGGCACGCTGCCGCCTGCCCGCGCGCCCCATCCACACCCCTGCTCCAAGGCCAATGCCTGTGCCAACCACCACAAGCAACCACGCTACGGGGGTCATGCGGACACCCTAACTACCAAGCCCCTTGTTCACCGAATGTTCAGCCGGAACACCCAAAGTTCACCGTGTGCGCGCCCTTTTCAGTGCAGGGCCGCGTGCGGCGATGACACACTGGAGAGCACAACGCACGCGCGCCACTACGGCGCCACTGCGGCGCCGCTAGGGCGCCACCAAGGAGAGACATGCGCACGCTTTTCACCGCAGAGATGTCAGAGCTTCGCGAGGACCTCGTTGCCATGAGCCAATTAGTGCACACCGCCATCACCAACGCGTCTGCTGCACTGCTCACGTCTGACATAGAGCTGGCGCAGTCCGTCATCGCGGCCGATGCCACATTGGATGACCTCGAAGAGACCGTGGATGAGCGGTGCGTGCTGCTCATTGCCCAGCAGCAACCTGTTGGCCTTGACCTGCGCACCATCGTTGCGTCGCTGCGCATTTCCGCGTCACTGGAGCGCATGGGGGACCTCGCGCAGCACATTGCCGAGGCCGCGCGGCGTGCCTACCCCGAGTCCGCCGTGCCCGCCACGCATCGCAGCATCGTGGAAGGCATGGGTGCGGCCGCCACCTTGGCCGCGGCCGAGGTGGCCCAGCTGCTCGAGACGCGCGACCTCAACACCGCGGCCGGCATCGTTGCCGACGACGACACCCTGGATGAGCTGCACGCCCAGGCGTACGCCTCGCTGCTCGCGGATGACTATGCAGGCGATGCCCAAACCACGCTCGACGTGGCACTGCTTGCGCGCTACTACGAGCGATTTGGCGATCACGCGGTGGGGGTATCCCGGCGCATC
>CAYMRO010000125.1:0-6545 GCA_964392875.1 uncultured Demequinaceae bacterium | reverse complement strand
GACATATGGAAGACACGAAGACGCAGGTTGCCATCTACATCGACTTTGACAATGTGGTCATCTCACGCGCGAGCCAGGCACATGCATCGGGTGTTTCCGCGACGGTGGCCATCGATGCGTTGCTGGACTTTGCCGCTCGCTACGGTCGCGTGACCATCTCGCGTGCATACGCTGACTGGTCCGTCAGAACGAACGCTGACTATCGCGAGCAGCTCGTGGCGCGCGCGGTAGAACTGGTGCAGCTGTTCCCTACGACCAAAACCAAGAATGGTGCGGACATCCGTCTCGCCGTCGACGCGATTGAGGATCTCTATCTACACGCGGGGCTGACTCACGTGGTGATCGCGGCGGGAGACTCCGACTTCATTCCGCTCGCACAACGAGCGCGGCGGCTGGGCCGATCAGTGCTTGGGATAGGCGTGGCCGGCAGCATCAGCAAGTACTTGGCGAGCGCGTGCGACGTCTACGTGGATTACGACGAGTTGCTCGACGATCGCCAGAAGGTGGAAGAGGTCTCCGTCAAGGAAGACCGGCCCGCACTACCCACGGAGCCTTCGCCAGGCGGCACCCAGGCACCGGTTACTCCCTTCAGGCGCCCGTATTTGCTCATCAACGAGGCGCTTCAGGGTCTAGACGCGCAGCACCCAGATCGCGAATGGCACGCGCTGGGAGCGGTGAAGAACCGAATACTGCAGATCGAGCCCACCTTCAGGGAGCGCAACTACGACGCGAACACTTTCTCGGAGCTGCTCTCGCGCTACTCGAGCCAAGTGGAAGTCAAGGACAACCGCGCCCACTTGCGCTGACGCCCACGCAGCTACCGATGTTGGGCTGTGTGCGCGGTGCTATGCGGCCACCTCGCGCACCCAGCGGTTGTCTTGGGAGACAAAGCCCATCCGCGCCAGGTATTGCAGGTCAAGTGAATCCGAAGCTGCCATTTCCACGCGCGTGAACCCAGCGTCGGACAAGGCGTGAGACTGGCGGTAGACAAACTCGCCGGGGGTGAAGTCTCGGAATCGAGGCTTGACCCAATCCAGCTCCACCACGCCGACACCAGCGCCCTCGTCACGGAGTGCCACCACGCCAACGTTCTCATCGCCGCGCACCACGAGGAACGCCTTGCGCTCCTCGCCTGGGGCGGGTGCGGCCGTGAATGCGGGCTGGACCTTGCCGATGTCCTCGCGATGAGTCTCCAAGACGTGCTGCAGGAACGCGTCGGTAGCGGCAACTGGGATGACCTTGTAGACGGCGTCGTCGTGGCGCTCGCGAGTGAGGCGCCAAATCCAGTACGTGTCGATGACCGCAATTGCCAGGTTCATGGCAAAGAACGGCCACAGCTCGATGATCCCGTTGTAGATGGTCGCTATGACCGAACCGATGAGGTTCATCCAGCGGAAGCGCAGCACGCGCGCTTGCATGAGGGACCACACAACGAGGATGGATCCGATCCATCCGAAGGCTACGAACCACATGTCATCAGTCATGCGTCCAACCCTAAGCGCGAGCGGGCTCGCGTGAGCCGAACCGACGAGTCAGTGGCCGCCGAGTCAGTGGCCGCCCAGCGCGATGAACGCGAGCGCTCCAAGGATGATGGCGGCCACCACACCAAAGCAGACATAGGCGCCCACCTTGAGGAGAGTGACATTGTGGCCAACGGCGCGCGACGAGGTATCGAGCGCGCGGACTCCAAGCGCATAGAGGGTGGGCAGTCCCGCGCCGATGATGAGGCCGAACAGCACGATGTTGCCGAGCGCGCCCCACTCCACGAATGTGTTCATATCTGCCTCCTATCCGGCCTTGGACTTCTTCTTGGATTTGGACTTGCCACCCGACTTGGACTTGGACTTGGACTTGCCCGACTTTGCCTTGCTCTTCTTCTTGCCAGCCCCCGAGCCCTTGCCTGAGTCCTTCTTTGCATGCTTCTTTGCCTGCTGAGTCTTGGACTTCTTCTTGACCTTCTTAGGCGGATGCGGCGACTTTCGCTTGCGCTTGCGCGGCGGCTTCGGCAGGCGCATGAGGTGCGGGTTGTGCATGCTGACGGCCTGGGCGAGGATCGACTCCTCGTCACCCTTGGCCTCCCACACGTCGCTGACGTTGTCTGCGCGAACCGGCTGGCCGCGCGCGAGCGCAAAGATGACGGCCGACGTTGCCACCAGGATGCCGAACACCACCCAGGGACCCGCGCCAGCCCCAAACAACTCGCCGATGCCGTAGCAAAGGCCGCCAACGGCGGCCGCTGCGGGGACCGTGATGAGCCACGCGACGAACATCTTGCGCGCTACGGACCAACCAACGCTCGCACCCTTGCGGCCGATGCCGGTGCCAAGGATGGAGCCCGTGGCCACATGGGTGGTGGAGAGCGAGTAGCCAAAGTGGCTCGAGAGCAGAATCACGGACGCGGAGGACATGTCCGCGGATAGCCCCTGCCGGGAATCGAGCTTCACGAGCCCCTTGCCCAAGGTGCGAATGACGCGCCAGCCGCCCGTGTACGTACCCAAAGCCATCGCAAGCGCACACGAGACGATGACCCACGACGGAACCCCGGCGTCGGGCGCTACTTTCCCAGCCGCAATGAGCGCAAGGAGGATGATGCCCATCGTCTTTTGCGCGTCGTTGGTGCCGTGGGCGAGCGCCATGAGCGAGGCGGAGCCGATCTGGCCAAACCGGAACGAGCGGTCATTGTGCTTTTGCGCGATGGATCCCGTGACGCGCGTGACGAGCCACGTGCCCACGCCCGCCACCGCGATAGCGATGATGGGTGCGAGCAGGGCCGGCAGCAGCACCTTGGAGACCAGGCCGCTCCAGATGACGCCCTGTGTGCCGGCGGCGGCCAACACGGCGCCAACTACTCCACCCACGAGGGCGTGGGAGGAGCTGGAGGGCAGCCGCACGAGCCATGTAACGAGATTCCAGATGATGCCGCCGGCGAGGCCCGCGAGGACCACGCCCAGGGTAACGACGCCTGAATCGACGATGCCCGTGGCGATGGTTGCGGCCACCGTGAGCGACAGGAAGGCGCCCACCATGTTGAGGATCGCGGCAAGCAGCACGGCCTGTTTTGGCTTGAGGGCACGGGTGGCGATGGACGGCGCCATGGCGTTGCCGGTGTCGTGGAAGCCGTTGGTGAAGTCAAACACGAGGGCCGTCACCACGACAAGCGCCAAGAGTGCGGTTTCCGTCACGGCAACTATTGTCCATGACCGCGCGGGCGCTCGCGACGCAAAGAGTCCACTGTGAGCGCACTCACAGCAAACCCGCGCGTCGCGACGGTGCTACGCGCGCCAGATGCGGTTGAGGTAATCGCGGATAGAACGGTCTGAACTGAAGTAACCCGACCTCGCCACATTGAGGATCGCGGAGCGCACCCATGCGTCTTGATCCTTCCAGGCGAGTTCCACTCGCGCCTGTGTCTCCACGTAGGAGCGGAAATCGGCGAGCGCCATGAAGCGATCGTGTTCCACGAGGTTGGCGAAGATCGTTGCCGAGACGCCACCGCGGTCGCCGCCCGTGAAGGCGCCGGATGCGATGAGGTTGAGGGCGTTGTGCAGATCGGGGTCCTGCTCGTAGTAGTCGCCAGGCTTGTAGCCCTTTGTTTGGAGCGCCTCGACCTCCGGCTCGGTCATGCCGAACAGGAAGAAGTTCTCGTCGCCAACGAGCTTGCGGATTTCCACGTTGGCACCGTCGTCGGTGCCGATGGTGAGCGCGCCGTTGAGGGCAAACTTCATGTTGCCCGTGCCGGACGCTTCCTTGCCGGCGAGCGAGATCTGCTCTGAGAGGTCTGCTGCGGGAATGAGCGCTTCAGCGAGCGTGACGTTGTAGTTGGCTGGGAAGGCGACCTTCAAACGGCCCTTGAGCGCAGCGTCGGCGTTAATGGTGGTGCCAACCGCATTGATGAGAGCGATGGTCTCCTTGGCGAACACGTAACCCGGCGCCGCCTTGGCACCAAAGACGAAGGTGCGCGGCGTGACGTCCTCGAGCGCCACTTTGCCCGTGGTGATCTGCTCGTAGAGCGACACGATGTGCAGCAGGTTGAGGGACTGCCGCTTGTACTCGTGGAGGCGCTTCACCATCGCGTCCACCATGCCGTCTTGCGCGAGCTCCAGGCCGTCGCGCTCCTTCAACACGTTCGCAAAGCGCTCGCGATTGCCTGCCTTGATGGCGGCAAAGCGGGCTCGGAACTCGGGCTCGTCGGCGAAGGCTTCGAGGCCCTGGAGGCGCTCGAGGTTGGTCACCCAGCCGTCACCGATCGCCTCGGTGATGAGGGTTGACAGCGTGGGATTCGAGATGCGCACAAAGCGGCGCGGCGTCACGCCATTGGTGACGTTGGTGAACTTCTCCGGGTACATCTCGGCAAAATCTTTGAGCACCTTGTCGCGCAGCAACTGGGAGTGGAGCTCGGCAACGCCATTGACCTTGTGACCCGCGACGGTGGCGAGATACGCCATCCGCACGGAGCGCACGGGCTCCTCCGCGATGATCGACATGTGGTGTTCGCGCAGGTATTCGCCGGGGAAGCGCTTTTGCACCTCGTCGAGGAAGTCGTCGTTGATGCGGAAGATGATCTCCATGTGCCGCGGAAGGAGCCTGCCGAGCAAGTCAACGGGCCACACCTCAAGCGCCTCGGGCAACAGCGTGTGACACGTGTAGGCGAACACTTGCTTGGTGACGTCCCAGGCCGCAGACCACTCCCAGCCGTGCTCGTCAACGAGGAGCCGCATGAGCTCGGGGACCGCGATGACGGGGTGAGTGTCGTTGAGTTGGATCGCGATGCGGTCGGGGAGCTGCGAGAGGTCGTAGTCCTTGGGAAGCACGTTGTGGATGAAGTCCCGCAACGAGCACGCCGCGAAGAAGTACTGCTGCTGCAGGCGCAGCTCCTTGCCCTGTGGAGTGGAGTCCTCGGGGTAGAGCACCTTGGAGATGTTCTCCGCCTGCGTCTGGGCGCGGACGGCATCCGCGTAGTCGCCGGAGTTGAAGATCTTGAGGTCAAACTCCTGAGTGGCCCGCGCGCTCCATAGGCGCAGGGTGTTGACGCGGCCGTTCCGATACCCGGGAACCATGTAGTTGTACGGCACGCCGTTGACTTCCCACTCGGGAATCCAGCGTCGGCCCGTGGTGCCATCCGCCTTGGTGACGTCTTCAACGTGCCCGCCAAAACCAACCTTGACCGCGTTCTCCGGGTGCGGCAGTTCCCACGGGGAGCCAAGGCGTAGCCAGTCGTCCGGTTCCTCCACTTGCTCGCCGTCTACGAACGTCTGGCGGAAAATGCCGTACTCGTAACGGATGCCGTAACCGATGGACTGCACGTCCAAGGTGGCGAGCGAGTCGATGAAGCAAGCGGCGAGACGGCCAAGACCGCCGTTGCCAAGGCCCGGCTCAATCTCTGCCTGGCGAAGCTCCTCAAGGTCGATGCCGAGACTTCCCAGCGCGTCCCGCGCGATGTCTTCAAGATCGCCCGCGAGCAAGTTGTTGTCGAGCTGGCGGCCAAGCAGGAACTCCGCAGACATGTACGCGACCGTCTTGTTCTGGCGTTCGTTCTGATTGCGCATCGTCTCGAGCCAGCGAGTCATGAGGTAGGCGCGGACGGTGCGCGCGAGCGCCAAGTACTTGTCGTTCGTGGAGGCACGATCGAGGTCCACGCCTTGGCCAAAGTTCACCTCCCGCAAGAATTCGCGGCTAAATGACTCGACTGTGTACTCGCGGGCAGCGACGGGGGGCATGGTCACGCGCCAAATGTATGCGCTTCCATGGGCGGGGTGCTACTTCGCCCCGCGCATAGGCACGCCCCTAGACTGGCCCCCATGCGCGGCATCATCCTTGCGGGCGGCTCCGGGACCCGGTTGCACCCCATAACGCAGGGCATCTCGAAGCAGCTGGTGCCCGTCTACGACAAGCCCCTCATTTATTACCCCCTGTCCACGCTCATGCTCGCGGGAATCCGCGACATCCTGGTCATCACCACTCCGCATGATCTCCCGCAGTTTCAGCGGCTGCTTGGCGACGGCTCCCAGTTGGGCGTGTCCTTGGAGTACGCGGTGCAGCCGGAGCCCAACGGCCTTGCCCAGGCCTTTGTGCTGGGCGCCGAGTTCATTGGTCAGGAGCGCGTTGCCCTTGTCCTTGGTGACAACCTTTTCTACGGCCCGGGCCTCGGCCTGCACCTGGAGCGCTTTGCCCAGGTGGACGGCGCGGTGGTCTTTGCCTATCGCGTCGCGGACGCCACGCAGTATGGCGTGGTGGAGTTTGACGCCAACGGCCGCGCGCTCTCACTCGAAGAGAAGCCAGCCGCACCGCGCAGCGAGTTCGCCGTGCCCGGCCTGTACTTCTATGACAACTCGGTGGTCACCATTGCTCGCGAGTTGGCGCCTTCCCAGCGCGGTGAGTACGAGATCACCGACGTGAATCGCACGTATCTGGACGCGGGGACGCTGCACGTAGAGGTGCTCCCCCGCGGCACCGCGTGGTTGGACACGGGCACGGTTGATTCCCTCCTCGAGGCGAGCCAATCTTGAGGCCCTGCCGCTTCTCCACGGTCTGCACAAACTGGCTCG
>CAYMRO010000124.1:0-6592 GCA_964392875.1 uncultured Demequinaceae bacterium | reverse complement strand
TGCCAACAACGAAGATGCCGCCGCCACGGCGAACCACTCGTGGCCCGCCCACGCCAGAGCGCCCATGCCAGCGATTGCTGCCACTCTCGCGCTCGACCGAACGGCCCGGTGCGCAAGGATTAGGCCCACCTCGAGCACCATAAGCACCACGGCCGCCCACACCGCGTGGACGCTTGCGAGCGCGAGCGTCAGCCCAACGGTAAAGATGAATGGCGCGGTTCGCGCAAAGGCCCTGACGCTAAGCGCCACAACGACAAGCGCCCCAAAGGTCACTGCAAAGCGCAACTCCACCGACTGCGACCCACCCAGCAAGAGGTGACGGACAAATTCGCCGAGCGATTGGCCGGCACCTATCAGCGCGGACGGCAGGTTGATGACCACCGCCGGGATCGAACCGAGCGCGAGAACGCCCATTCCTGCCGCGATGACACCACCTATCCGCTGGCTGATCCCTGGTAGGCGTTCAGCCCATACGAGTACGGCGGCAACGACCGCGGCTGCTGCGAGACCCCACGGTTGGCTGGAACTGCCATCGGCAAAGATTACGAGCGGGATGGCGGTGGCGAGAGTTGTCGCGGGCGCGAGCGCCGCTCTGGGCCACCAGCGCGCGGTCGCCAGCAGCGCCGCCACGGAAATCGCGAGCATGATCGCGCCCGCTTGCCAGTTCAACTCGCTCGAGTAGACATGCCACGCGCCCAGGAGCGCCACACACGCCACCCAGCCTGTTGCTCCAACACGCACCGCTCGCCGTGTGCCTCGCGAAGCGAGTGGGGCACGCACAAATACTGAGTGTGCCCAGGCGATGCTCAGTGCACTGATGGTCGCAGCCGCTTGTGCCGCAACCGCGGCGACTGCGGCATCGCGCCACGAGGATGAATCGGGTCCGGCAACGAGCGTGGTGGAGGTGACGGCGAAGACGATTGCCAGCAAAGCGAGCGCCCATCCCGCCGCCCTCATGCCATTGGTCGGGGCTTTCGCGCGGCCCGCAGAGAGTCGTGGCACCGCCGCGAGCGCGGCGATGGTCGCCGCATGGGCGAGCAGCACCCACCAGATTTCCACCTGGGGCGGGGTGACGACGGCTGCGGCAACCCACCATCCCACAGCGGCAATGGCGGTGAAGAGGGAGGCGAGGAGCCCCAACGCAAACGCTGGCGCAGCGCCAATGGCGGCGAGGGGCCGGAGGTGGCGCGCGAACGGCAGCCACATCGTGACCGCCGCAAGCACCGCGGCTACAGCTACCGCCGCAAAGAAGCCACCCTCGCGAGCGGTTAGTGCAAAGCCAACTCCGGTCGCCAGGAACACTGCGGGTGCCACCGCAACCTTGGGCCACCACGTGGCGCCAATGGCCAGTGCGGCGGTTGCGGCGAGTGCCACCGCGAGTGGCAGCCATAGGGGCTCTGCCGGTGACGCAACGGACACGAGGGCGCTTACTCCAGCAAGCGTGGCGAGGGCCGCAGAGCCGATGCCGTTGACCCAGCCCGCGCGTTCCTCACGCCACAGCAACACGCCCGGAAGCGCCACGAGGGCGCCCACCAAGACCGCCGCGGAAGCTGATCCAACCGCACCGGCGCCCCAAGCGTCGGCCGCGTTCAAGGCGACACCTACGGCGGCAACCAAAAGCGAGACTGCACCAACGCTCGGCACGATCGCGCGCGCGGTGGGCGGAACGTGCCAACGGGGAGATGCGGCAATCGCGATGGCGAGGGCCAGCACGGCTACGTTCCACCAGACGCTGCCCGTATCGCGCGGCTCGCTCAAGGCGAGCGCAGGTAGTCCCGCAACAAGCGTGCCCACGGCCGCCGCGAGTCCAACCGCGGCGGCTGGTGCCAGGCCCACAGCGAGGGGACCGTGCAGGGCTCGTGGCAGGCGCCACGCCGTCCAGGCGATGACACACATCGTCAGCACAGTCACCGCGGCGATGAGCGCCAATTCTGCGCCGTAACGGCCCGCAAGACTCGCGGCGAGTGCCGTTGCGCCAGCGAGCAGGTACGGCGCGCTCCACCACGGCGCTTTCTTGGTGCGCGCCGCGAACACGGCGAGGGGTGCAACGGCAGTGAGTGCCGCGAGCACCACGTTGAGCTCGGAGATCACCACGGCCCAGTCCGCGTGGACGATGGCTGTGATCAGGAAGGCGAGAGCGCCCAGTTCGCTCACCAGGCGTGCGGGCCGCTCCCACCACACACGCGTCATCGCGATGAGCCCAACGGCCGCCACGGTCATCGCGACTGCGACCGACGAATGGTACAAAGCAGGGCCAGTGAGCTCCGCCACGCCAAACGCGGTGATGCCCGCGCCAACCGCCACCATGGCGGCGCCAATCACAGTCGCCACCTTGAGCACGGTCCAGGTGAGGTGCCACAGGCGCAGCGTGGCGATGGCGAGGCCCGCGATGAGCGCAGCCACACCTGCCCACATCTGCGTGTCGGGTACGTAGGTGCCGGCCACCGTGCGGCCAATGGTGATAGCTACCGAGTAACTCGCGCTCGCCACTGCCACCACCGCGTACGCGGGGCTAAAGCCAATGAACAACGGGCGCAGCACCCTGCGGGGGAGCCAGCGGCCCAATGCGAGCAGACAAGTGACGGAAGCGACCGACGCTGCTGCTTGGAGCCAGGCGCCTGCGCCGAGCGTTGCTGCGAGCGCGGGAACGATGAGGGTGAAAACAAGCGCTGCGGGTCCGGTTGCGAGCAATTGCCAGCGCGTGGCAAGCAGGGCCAGTGCGGTTACGGGCAAGAGCCCCAGGAGCGCATCGAGGGTGGCGCCGTCACCAAACCACACCCACACGGGCACAGACAGCCCCACCAGCCCAAGCCACACAACTGACGCCCACGAGACAATGCTCTTGGCAACCTGCCAGCGCCACAAGCGATGCGAAGCGGCGAGCGCGCACGCTGCCGCAGTACCCACCACGATCCACACGGGCATGGCGCCTATGCCAGGAGCGGATGTGTCCGCGCGCCCAGCCGTGGTGGTGGCAGCCACTGTGAAGCCCACCACCGAACCCGCCATGGACAGGGCCGCCGCCGAGCCCACCCACGGGATGGCAAATCGCGACAACAGCAATCCCGCGCCGGACGCAACGAGGAGCGCGGCCGCCGTGTCAAAGCTGCCAAGGGCGCCGGAGTCCCTGAAGTAGGCAATCGAGGCCACGCCGGCAAAGCCCATGGACACTACGCCGATCGCGCCCGCCGAAGCCGTGAGGCCAAGCCGCTTCACCCACACCGCCAGCGCCCCCACCATCACGCCAACCGCTAGCACCACTGTGCCGCGAGTTGCCGGGCTGAAGGAGGTCCACGCGAGCGCGACAAACACAATTGCGGCCGCTACCAGGAGTGACGCCCCGGCGACGCCGAGTAGCGCGGGTGCCGTAAGTGCCTCGCGGGCGGCGGCGGACCTGCGCTTGGATTGCGCAGGGGCCGCTGCTGGTTCCGTCACGGGGGCCGACGCTGCCGCCGGCATGGGCGCGGGCGCCGCGGCGGGCGCGAGATCGGGTACTTGTATGGCACTTGGCGCGGGCGCTGCAATAGCTGTCCACGCCGTCGTCCCGGCGACGGCTGCGGGAGTGGCCTCTGGTGAGGGCGGCGCGAAAGCTGGCTCCAGCGTCGGGCCAGCAACCGAGGTGGCTGCGACTGGCGGGGCTGCCGCCGCTGGCGCGACTACTGACGGAGAGACCGCAGCTGGCGGGGCCGCCGTTCGCTTGAGCGCGTCGACGTAATAGGCGCGGTAGTCGGCCCATTGTTGCCACTGCGCCGCGATCCCGTCGTATTGCTGCTGCAGGGCGGCAATGGACGCATCGGCTTGGCGAATTGCCTGCACCTCGCGCCCGTGCAGGAATGCGCCGCACTCGGCACAGCGCGGGACTCCTGCGACCGAAACAGGGCTTCCACACGCAAAGCAAACACGGATTTGCTGGCTCTTAGCAGGCATCATCACCCCTCACTTGGAGCCGACTCTAGCGAAGGACGCCCCCACCCACGCGGGCCTGTGGATGGCTGATGCAGTTTCGTAACTAATCCGTCGCTTTCCGTGATGTTGGCCCCACCCAAGCAAGTACCGTTGGCGCATGAGCGAGCCCCTACTCACCCCCGGCGACCGCGCCCCCAAGTTCACCGCACCCACGGATACCGGCACCTTCACGCTGTCCGAGCACCGCGGCAAGACGGTCATCCTCTTCTTCTACCCAGCGGCCATGACGCCCGGTTGCACTACTCAAGCGTGCGACTTCCGCGACAGTCTTGACGCCCTGCATGCGGCGGGCTTTGAGGTGGTGGGGATTTCCCGCGATGAGCCCGACGTTCTGGCTGAGTTCCGCGCCAAGGAGCACCTGACCTTCACTCTCGTAAGCGACCCGGACCACAAGATTCACGACAAGTACGGCGCATGGGGCGAGAAATCTCTCTACGGCAAGCTCGTGACCTCGGCCCTGCGCTCCACCTTCGTGGTTGATCCCAAGGGCGTGCTGACGTATGCGCGATACAACGTGAAGGCAACGGGCCACGTGGCTCGCTTGCGCCGCGACCTCGGCATCGACTGACGGGTACCCATCTCATCCGCGGGCCCGAGTATTCTTGACCCGCGCGCGAGTGGCGAAATTGGCATACGCGCTGGATTTAGGATCCAGTGTCTTCGGACGTGCGGG
The DNA here is from genome assembly GCA_964392875.1 of uncultured Demequinaceae bacterium. Taxonomy (GTDB): domain Bacteria; phylum Actinomycetota; class Actinomycetes; order Actinomycetales; family Demequinaceae; genus Demequina. The sequence goes on along the minus strand of CAYMRO010000124.1, from coordinate 1,953 downwards.
TTCAAGTCCCGCCTCGCGCACCATGCGGCGGTTTGAGCGCGCAAGAATGTCCCCCGTGACTAACCACCTCCTCCCCCTGGCGCTAGCGGGATTCGCCGCCGGGTTCGCCATCGCGATGCCCCTTGGCGCTATCGCGGTGCTGATCTTGCGCGAGGGCATGGTGCGCGGCGTGCGCTTTGGGTTGGCGGCGGGAGCAGGCTGCGCAACGGTTGACTTTGTCTACTGCACGGTGGCGGTGGCGCTTGGCGCCTCCGTGGCCGACGCCGTGGAAGCCGTGCTTCCCGCGCTGGCCCTAGTCTCTGGCCTGGTTATTATCGGGATTGGTGTCTACCAATTGGTGACCGCATTGCGCGCGCACGCGGCGGCGGCAGGCGAAGTGGTGAGTGGCAGCAAGCTAGCGGTCTACGGCAGATTCGTGGCGCTCACCGCGCTCAACCCCGCGACGGTGGTCTATTTCCTTGCGTTGTCAGCCGTGGTCACGGCGGTGACCACCTCCATCGCGGGGCCGGTGGTGTTTGTGCTCTGCGCAGGGTTTGCCTCGCTCCTGTGGCAATCCGGGCTCGCGATTGTGGGTGGGCTCGTTGGCGCGCGCGTGACCGAGCGCACCGTTCGCACCCTTGGCATAGTCGCCGCGTGCGCAATCATCGTGCTGGGCATCGTGGCCGTTGTGGCCGCGGCGGTCCGGCTATAAGTTGAGCGCGCGGTGGGGCGCCGAATCGGCATGATCGCGGTAGCTGCTGCGAGAGTTGAGTCCGCGACCGCGCCCGTAACAGCCAACGCCACGGCAACTGTTGTGCTGGAGGTCCCAGCCACAGCGTCGGGCCGCTACGTGCTGGCCACGGACGGAACTGTCCTTGGCGAGGTGACTGTCATCCCACGCAGTTAGTGGGAGTGCTCAGCCACCTGGCGGCGAACGTCGTCCATGTCGAGCGCCTCAACCGCGGAGATGAGCTGGTTGAACTGTGCCGGGGGCAGCGCGCCAGCCTGGTTGAAGACCATGATGCCGTCGCGGAACGCCATGAGCGTAGGGATCGCGGTGATCGAGTACTTCTGGCTGAGCTCCTGGTGAGCCTCGGTGTCTACCTTGGCGAAGGTGATCTCCGGCTTTTCGTCTGAGACGGCGTCGTAAATGGGCGCGAAGCGCTTGCACGGGCCGCACCACTCCGCCCAAAAGTCAACGAGGACTATGCCGTCCTTGCCTACGGTCTCGTCAAACGTGTCGGTGGTGAGATCTACTGTGGCCATGGTGTCCTCTCTTGCGGCAATCGCCGCGGAAACTGCTCTTAGGTTGTCATGCTCCGGCGCGCATGGTCCAACTCGCGCGCCGAGGCGGTAGAAAAGACTCATGACCGACATGGCCGAACTCCCGTCCGAGCCCACAGGCTGGCTGAGTGATCGCGAACTTTCCCATGTGCGGTCAGAACTTCCTTTGCTGTATGTCAACGCGATCCCCGTGCGAATTAATCCCCGCGGCGAAGTCGCCGAGATCGGCTTGCTCTTGCGGGCCGACGAAGGCGTCATCTCCCGCGCCCTCGTCGCTGGGCGCGTGCTCTATCACGAGACCGTGCGCGACGCTCTGATCCGCAACCTCGAGAAGGACCTGGGTGCGGTTGCGCTGCCGCGCGTCCCCACGTCGCCAACCCCGTTCGCCATCGCCGAGTACTTCCCCACCGAGGGCGTCACCCCGTACTTCGACTCGCGCCAGCATGCGGTGGCGCTCGCGTATGTGGTGCCGGTTGACGGAGACTGCATGCCGTCCCAGAACGCGCTGGACATTGTGTGGCTCACGCCGGAAGAAGCCGCGAGCCCAGACCTAACGGCGGAGATGTCTCACGGTCAGGACGTGCTGCTGCGCCAGGGCCTCGCCCACTGCGGAATACTCCCCTAGCGCTGCTTCTTGACTGCGCCCGATTCTTGCCTAGGCCCGATTCTTGTCTAGGCCCGATTCACGCT
>CAYMRO010000123.1:0-6716 GCA_964392875.1 uncultured Demequinaceae bacterium | reverse complement strand
CCCGGTCCCTGAGCCTTGGCGACCCCACCTCGCTGTGGCCCTCGGAACCCACGCTCGAGAACTACAAGCAAGTGCTCGGCACGGAGAACTTCGCCAGGTACTTCCTCAATTCGGCGGCGGTCGCGATAGTCAGCACTATCCTCATCGTGCTGCTCTCGGCGATGATGGCGTACGCGTTCGCACGGCTCGACTGGCCCGGCAAGCGCGTGTTCTTCACGCTCATCATCATCGGCCTCACCATCCCCACGATGATGCTCATCGTTCCTCAGTTCTTGTTGGCTCGTGACCTGCATCTACTGAATTCGCTGCCTGGACTCGTTCCGTTCTACGTGGGCACCGCGCTTGCCTTCAATACCTTCCTCCTCGCGGGATTCTTTGAGCAGATCCCCCATGAGCTGGACGAGGCGATGGCTATCGATGGCGCCGGCCCATGGCGTCGGTTTTGGAAACTCGCGATGCCGTTGTCGAAGCCAGCGATCGGCACGTGTGTGATCTTCGCGTTCCTTGGCACGTGGGATGAATTCGCGTGGGCGCTGACGGTGCTCAATGACGTTGACAACCGCACGTTGCCCATCGCAATAGCGCTCTTCCAAGGCCAGCACAGCACGAGTTGGGGTCTCGTGTTTGCAGCCTCGCTCATTGCCGTCATTCCTGTCCTCATTGTCTACATCGTCTTCCAGCGCAACTTCGTCGCTGGCCTCACCACCGGAGCTCTGAAGAACTAATGGCTGTTCACTCGCCAACTAATGTGCTGGTAGACGTATCTATCCGCGTCATTCTCGATGGCCAAGCCGCATCGGGCGCCTACATCGCGAGCCCAAACTTCTCCCAATACGGGTTCGCGTGGTTGCGCGACGGCTCGTACTGCGCTCTGGCGATGGACAGTGCAGGTGAGCGTGAGTCCGCAGCGTCGTTCCACCAATGGGTCGCGCAGGTCATCACCCGTGAGGAGGAATCGATCAAGGGGATAGTCGCCAACCTCACCACCGGCGTGACCCCCAGCGCGGAGAGCATGCTGCCTACGCGCTACACGCTCGACGGTGCGCGTGAGCCGGTGCACGATGAAAACTGGCCGAACTTCCAACTGGACGGGTACGGAACGTGGCTATTCGCTGTTGGGGAGCACCTTACGGAAGCGCCCGCAGAGCCCCTTGCCCGCGCCGTTGGACTCGCCGCGGACTATCTCGCCGCAGCCTGGTCCTTGCCATGCTTTGACTACTGGGAGGAGTTCGGGGACCGCGTGCATACCTCCACGCTCGCAGCGGTCGCAGCGGGACTGCGCGCCGCCGCAGCAATGCTCGACCGCGAGGAACTGAGCGAAACCGCTGACGCGGTTATGGCGACAATCGCCGCTCGCTGTGTGGTCGAGGGCGCGTTCGTCAAGGGCCCCGACGATGCTCGCGTTGACGCGAGCCTGATCTCGCTCGCCACACCCTTCCGGCTCATAGCGCCGAGCGACCCCATCATGATGGCGACGATCGCGCGCATCCGAGCAGAGCTGCTCTCTGACACGGGCGGAGTTCGCCGGTACGTGGGCGATACCTACTACGGCGGAAGCCCGTGGATGCTCCTCACCGCGTGGTTAGGGTGGCATCTGCGCGCTGCGGGCGACGAGGAAGGCTACGCGGCCGCTCGGCGGTGGGTTGAAAATCACGCTGACGCCAACGGCCAGATGCCGGAACAGATCGTAGACGAACCGCAGGATGCCTCATTCGTTGAGCCGTGGGTGCGGCGCTGGGGAACTGTCGCCGATCCACTGTTGTGGTCGCACGCGAAGTATCTTTTGATGGTGAACGCGTCGTGATGGTCATCCCAGACCGGGCCACCTATTCACCGGGTGAGCGCGTCGTGATCGAACTCGACGAAGAGGTCTTCGACGCCGAGGCCGTCGTGACGCACCTGTCTCGCGTTGTAGCGCGCGTGACGGTGCCCACAGGTGCAACAAAGGTCGATCTCGGCACCTTTGAACAGGGTGGATACGGCGTGCGCGTAGGCGAGGCGACCACGGCGTTCGATGTGCTCCACAGCATGTGGGACCGGCCCCGCTACGGCTTCGTTGTGAAGTTGACGGACGGCGTCGAACCGGCAGCAATCACTCGATTCTTTCGCCGCACGCACCTGTCGGCCGCGCAGCTCTACGACTGGGCGTACCGCCATTCGACGTTGATGCCGCCCGCCCAGACCTATGTGGATCCACTCGGACAGCCGCGTGACATGGCGGTGGTGAATGGTGTGTCCGAGGCACTGGGCGCGGTCAACACGGTTCCGCTTGGATACGCAGCCGTCTACGCCGTGTCTCATGCGGAATCTGCCGATTGGCACAGCAGCTTGCTGATGCGGAACGCCGATGAGCCTTACCGACTCGGCGACGAATTCCTGGTACTCGTTGACCCGGCAGAACCGCGCTGGCTTGCTCATTTCCTTGACCAACTCGCCAACGTGGTTGAAAACAGCCAACTGGCTGGCTTCCATTTGGATCAATACGGTTGGCCCAAATTTGCAACGCGTGCCGACGGCGTGCGCGTGGACCTGGCCGCGTCGTTCGCCACCCTGATCGAAGCCGTCCGGGAACGTCTCCCAGACACACCCTTCATGTTTAACAACGTGAATGACTTTCCCACTCACCTCACCGCGGGCCTCTCGCAGAACGCCACCTACATTGAGGTGTGGGAACCGCACGCAACGCTTGGTGACCTTGGAGCACTCGCCCACGCGGCGTGGACCGCCCGCCCGGACCACCCACCCATCCTGTCGGCGTACCTCTCTTGCTACGCCGAGGCCCCTGAGCCAGCGGCTACGCGCGCCGCAGAACTCGTAATGGCAACGGCGTTCTCGCACGGAGCAACGCACCTGCTGCTCGGTGAGACCGGACACGCGCTCATCGATCCCTACTACCCAAGGAACCACGTGCTGTCGGAGGCCAGCCTCGACACCTTCGCACGCTGGTACGACTTCGCCGTCCGCTACGGAGATCTCCTCTATGGCGCCGACCGCGCCGATGTCACGGAATTTTACGCGGGTGGCATCAACGAGGACATCGTGCTCAGCGCGGAGATCGAGGTCTCGACGAAGGCTCACGCGGGTTCGCTGTGGTTGCGCGTAGTCCGCGTCAAGGAGGGCATTGTCGTTCACGTCGTCAACCTGGCTGCACAGCAGGAGACGGCGTGGGACGCGCCAAAGCAAGCGGTTCGTGAGGTTGGGGGCGCCACGCTCGCGGTGTCGTTTGTGAAGCCCGGAGCCATGCTCTACGCGGCGAGCCCCGATTCTCCGGACCTATTCCCGCTCGCGTCAATGGGGTCTGTGGCAGGCGACCAACTCAACTCCCTCAGCGCAGGGCAAGGCGGCGCGAGGTTCGCATTGCCCACGCTCGGCGTGTGGACAACCATCTGGATACCGCGGTCATCTATCGGCCTTTAGGCCGCGCGCGCAACGCCCAGATCGACGAGCGCCCTCCAGCCCGACGCTCTGTATACATGGTCGTCGAGCGTCGCCATAGTCACGGCGTAGGTGAGCGCCTCCGCGCGCACCCGTTTGGCGTGAGGGTCTCCGGCGCCCCCAGCGGCGGCGTAAGCGGCGGCACATTGCTCGAAGTTGCTGGTTCCCAGCAGATACAGCGCCTGGCCCAGATCCGTGCAGGGATCGCCGGCCGCCGAGTCTCCCCAGTCGAGGATGCCCGCTAGGCGTCCGTCCTGGGTCACGAGGTTGCGTCCGTGAAGATCCAGATGGCACCACGTGAGGCCTCCGCGAGGTTCCGCGGCCTCCACGATGTGGCGAACGGCATCGTCGTCGAGAGCATGTTCCGTGCTCGTGGCCAACACCGCAAGCCGGCTTGCGAGCTGCTCCGCGCGGCCGCTCAAGGGAAGAGATCGCCAGCGATTGTGTGGGGAATCCGCGTGCGCCGCAGTGTGAATCTGGGCGAGCGCGCTGCCAAGATCTGCCGCTCCTTCCGCGGACAGCGGAGCATCCATGGCAAGGCTGCCGTCTATCCACGGCACTACGCTCCAGGGCCACGGATAGTCGCCGCCGGGCGCGCCGAGCGCCACGGGCGCTGGCACCGCGAATGTCCATGTTTGCGAGATGCGCGGCAGCCACTCGTGCTCCGCCGCGACGGTCGCCAAGGTTGCCTCGCGACGCGGGAGCCGTATGGCGAGCGAACCGCCAAGGCGGTAGGTCACGTTGTCCCAGCCTTCGCTCGCAAACGTGAGCGGGAACTCTGCCCACTGCGGAAATTGGGTATCGACGAGAGACCGGACAACGGCCGGCGTAATCTCCACGGTCGCCGTGGGTGTCTCCGTCAGCGCGTTGTGGGTCATGTGAGCCACGAGCCCTTGACCACCCACTCGAGCGCACGCGGGAACGGCCCGTGGCCGTCGTCCGCGTTGATGTGACCCTCGCCGGGCAGCACGTGCACGTCGTTGGCGCGTCCGGCGTCCAGCCATGAAAGTTGGGTGTTGCGGTGCCGGTCTCGCTCGCGCCCAACGAGCGTCACGCCCGTGGTATCCAGGTAGTCCGGCCCCAACGGGCCGGCGAAGTGCGCGATTGCGCCGTCCAGCCGATCGCGAGACGGCGGCGCCACCATGAGCACTCGCTCGTTGCTGGTCACTCCGCTCCGCTTGAGATGCGTCCACAGCACCCCGCCCAGCGAGTGCGTGACCACCACGCGATCGCCGGTGCCGAGCATCGCCAGCTCGTCCGTTGCTACAGCGATCCACTCGGAAAGCACCGGGTGATCGGGGTTGGGCAGCTGCGGGTATTGCACCGGAATGTGCAGCCGGCGCAGCTCCTCGGCGAGCCACCACAGCCAATGGTTCTGCTGACGGTGGTGCTGAAAGCCGTGGAGGATGAGTACGCGTGGCTCGGACATGGCCCCATTATTGCGGTGCGGTTAAGGTGGCGGGGTGAACGTGCGCCCCGCAACAGTCGGCGATGCTCCAGCGCTTGCTCGCGTGCACGTGGCGGCTTGGCGAGCGGCGTACGCGGGCGTGATGCCCGACGCCTATCTCGCCGGGCTTGATGAGGCTCGCTTCTCGCGGGGCTGGGAATCAGCGCTCGACGATTCCAGCACCGAGGATGACAGCAACCTCGATGGCATCACCTTGATTGGCATCAACGACGAGGGCGTGGTGGACGGCTTCGTCTCGATCGGGGACGCGCGCGACGAAGACGCCGTGGCAACGGCTGAGTTGCGGGCACTCAATCTGCATCCCGAGGCGTTCGGCTCCGGGTTGGCGTCCCTACTGCACGGCGCCGGGCTCGCGGCACTGGCCGCTGCGGGGCACCGCGCTGCGCTCTTATGGGTTGCCAGAGACAACCCCCGAGCGCGGCACTTTTACGAACGCGAAGGGTGGCGCGCCGACGGCGGCACCAAGGACGACGTCTTTGGCGGTGGCACCGTGGCCGAGGTTCGCTACGTGAGACAGTCGCTTGCATGACGGAGACGATCCCGGACGCCGAGCGCCGCAACCACACCATTGACTATTTCCGTGAACTGCTGCCACTCATCCCCTCAACCGCGAGCACCGCACTTGACGTTGGCTGCGGCGAAGGGTTCGCGGCGCGCGCTCTCGCTGCGCACGGGCTAGCGGTGACGGCAGTGGACCCGGATGCTCCGAGTCTTGACCTTGCTCGCTCGCAACCGTCAGAGGGCATCACATACCTCGAGGCGGACGTCATGACGGCCGCGCTCACCGGCCACTACGACGTCGTCACGGCGTTGGCGGTGCTGCATCACTTGCCAATGGAGGCCGCCCTCGAGCGATTCGCAGCCCTCCTGGCGCCAGGCGGAACGCTCCTGGTTGTGGGCTTGGCAGCGTCGGACCTGCCACGGGACGTGGGAAGGGAAGCTGCCGCAATTCTCGCGCACCAAATGGGCCGCCTCACCCACCGGGAGTGGGAGCAGCCCAGCCCAACCGTGTGGCCGCCGCCCGTGAACTACGCGCAAGTGCGCGAGGCATCGGGCCGGCTGTTGCCCGGGAGCCGCTTCCGGCGTCGCGTCAAGTGGCGTTACACCTTGACGTGGACCAAGCCGTGACGTGGACCAAACCCTGACTACAGCGACGCGACCATTCGGTCAACGGCTTCGGTGAGAATCGCCTCGGACGTGGCGATGTTCACGCGCACGTGCCCCTCGCCACCGCGGCCAAAGGTCGTTCCGGAATTGAACGCCACGCGGCCGCGCTCAAGGAACACCTTTGCGGGGTCGGCTCCGAGCCCAAGCTCGCGGCAATCGAGCCACGTCAGATACGTGGACTGGGGCAAGTGGTAACGAACCGCAGGCAAGCGAGAGGCGAGCAGCGAACCCAGCAGGTGGCGCTTGTGATCCAGCCCTGCGAGCACCTCCGCAAACCACTCGCCGCCGTGGGCGTACGCAGCGGTCTGCGCCACCGTGCCCCAATGCGTAGGCCCAAAATGCTTGCCAGCGTCATGGCGTGCCAATGCCGCGACATTGCCCGTGCCAAACACCGCGATCGCTGCGGGCATAGCGGCGAGGTTCCAACCCTTTGAGGCCGCGTGGATCGCGATGCCCATGGGGTCAACCGTCAAATACGGTGTGAAGGTGGCATCGGAATATACGATCGGCGCGTGGATCTCGTCCGAGACCACTTGAATCTCGTAGCGGTCCGCGAGTTCCGCCACCGCCTCCAGTTCGGCACGCGTGTGCACGGTGCCGCCCGGATTGTGGGGGTTGCACAGCAAGAACGCGGCATTGCCGCGGG
>CAYMRO010000122.1:2163-6801 GCA_964392875.1 uncultured Demequinaceae bacterium | reverse complement strand
TTGCCCGACGCCGTGGTTGCCACAGCGTCGGCCCCGCCTGGGAAGTTGAAGCCTTGGGAAGCGTCGCCTCCCGCGTGATGAGTCACACGGACGCGAGCGATGCCCTCGTACGGGGAGTCAATCTGGACCGCGAGGGTGGGGGTGTTGAGGGTATCGCCCCTGGTTTTGATGGGTTTGGCGGTAGCGAGGAGGCTCAGCGCGGTGGGCGTGGCGGCGAGTTCGTAGGTCTCAGCGGAGTACGAGGCGGTGACGCCGTCGCGAAGTCCCCAGAAGCCGTCGGTGAACTTCATGGCTTGAGTTCAGAATCGACGCGACGGTAGGCCGGCGGCAACCCAGCCGTTGGCTGGGCCCTCGAAGCCGTCGAGGATGTTGTACGCGGGCCCGTAGCCCGCCGCGGTGGCGGCCATTGACGCGCCGATGCTGCGCTGGCCAGAGCGGCACAGGAACACGATGGGCGTGCCCGGCTCCACGCCGGTGGCTTGGAGTTGCTCAAGGAACTGCGGGTTGGGCACGCCGCCCGCGTGGACCCACTCGATGAAATGGGTGGGCACGCCAAGCTCAGCGGTATCCGGAACCCCCACCTGTTCCCACTCGCCAACGGTGCGGACGTCTACTAGGAGCGCCCCGTCCTTGACCATGTCCCAAGCTGCGGCGGTAGTGACATCTCCTGCGTACTGGCTCATGGGTTCAGTCTAGGCGGCGGACTCCAGTTGGGAGAGGGGTGTCTTCACTGACGCCGTGGCGTACGCGGCCACGGCGCCTGCGGCCGCGCAACACGCGGCAACGGCCGTGGCAATCACTGGCACCAATGACGGTGTGCATGCCCAGTGAGTCCACGCCGGCATTCTGTCGCCCACGAACAGCGGCGTAACCGCCAAGCCCACCACAAGACCAGCGACCAGCCCCAGGGCGAGGCCTTGCGCTTGGGTCACGAGATACGCGATGGCCGACGCACGTCGCGTGTTGTGCCGCGAGAGCCCCAGAGCCTCGCGAGCGCTCGCCTCACGCGCGGCGGCAATGCCACTCGTCGCCCAGATCACAACGCACAGCAGCGTCGAGATCAAGCAAATTCCTAGGGAGACCCAAGCGACGGCAGCGAGGTCACGTGCGGCGAAGTGTGCCTGGAGCTGCGGGTTCCACTCGTAGGCGTCCGCGCTGCTCTTGGCAACCAAGGGGAGCGTGACGCCCACCGCCAAACTCAACGAGAGGGCGGCCAAGAGCGCCGGAATCGCGAACAGCCGTGCCCTGGCGAGGATCGCATCTCCCGCGACCATCACCGACACCCGGCGACTGCGAGTCATCGCGGTGGCTGACCGACGCAAGGCCCGCCCGAGCCATGCGCTTGCGAGCATGAGCCCGCTGCCCGTGGCGAGGAGCACGCCAAGCCATGCGATGGCCCGGGGCATTTCGAACCAGAGGTACACGCGAATCGCCAGCAAGGCGACTGAAGCGCTGAGGACGATTCCCAGTGTCGTGAGGGGGATTCGCGGCGATGTCGCTACGGCCGAAGGCGGCAACACTGGCTTGAGTGCTGAGGCTGGCGTTACGCGCGCCGCCAAGATCGCGGGTACCGCACCAATCACAAGCGCCAGCGTTGTGCCGAACGTCAGCGCCGCCAACGCCACCCAACCGTTGAACGAGACGTGGCCGTTAAGGACGGGGCTCACCACGTCCGCCTTCGCGTATGCAACGTGCAGGGTCGCGCCGATCGTGCCGAGCGCGTAGCCAAGGGCACCCGCGATGATGCCGACTACCCCGGACTCGACCAGACTTGCTAGGAGCACTTGCCTACGTGGAACGCCTAGCGCGCGTGCGGTGGCGACCCACCTAGAGCGGGCATCTGCCTGCGCCCGTCCCAGGGCGAACGCCATGACCAGGGAACCAAGCACGAGCGCACCAACGGCGAAGGTGGCCATGATCGGGATGACGCTCAGGGATGCCGAGTTGTTGGTATTGCCGCCGAAACCCAGCGAGTATTCGACATAGGACAGATTTGGTAGTACTTCGATGCTTGGAGCGTTGCCGTCCCAGCCGAGCGCGAGTCCCGCAATCGAAGTCGCCTCGTCAGAATTGCTTGGAGCGCCTTGCACTGCGCTCAATGTGGCGTTTTGGAGGAGCGGAACGTCGGCCCAAGCAACGTATCCGCCAGGCACCCAGAGGTCAACGGCCGCGCTTGATGTGCTCGAGTGTGAGAGGCCGCTGATCGTCAACGGTTGATTGATGGACATTCCGCCCGTCGCAGCCGCCCAGTCCTCGGTCCCAGGGCTGACCGAATCTCCAACGCTTAAACCATGGTTTTTCGCGTATTCGGCGTTCACGACCATTTCCCCTGGGCCTGGCGGCTCACCCTCGACAACTATCGCGCTCCAGTCGACGTTTCCGTGAAGGGCGACAAGGTTTTGAGATCCCAAGTGTGGAGTCCATGGCCCGGGGAGCACCGCCGACATGGTCACTACGGCAACGGGGTCCGCGCCGTCGGCAACGGCAGAATCGACGGCGCGAGTCACGTCGTCATACGGCGTGGCACGTTGGTCAGCGGCGGGATAGTCACCTGGCATCGACATCGCAGAATCGGTCGTGTGCTCGCGGTCGTGACCCAGCACGTGGTCGATGTTCGCCGCCGAGTCGACGACCACGATGGTGAACAGCGCCCCGTAGGCGGCGACGCCTACCGTGACGGCAATCACGATCCCCGTCCATAGATTGAACCGACCCTGCGATCGCAGCTGTTCGCGAACTAGTGCCCAGATCATCGTGGCCCTCCAACCGCTAGCGGCCTAAGACCTTCGACGGGACTCGCGCCGCGATAGCGGCGCGCCGCCAGCCACGCGGTGACCGAGACGAGCGCTACGGCACCCATCAGCGCAACCGCCAAGGCGAGCCACGCGACGGATCCCAACGCGGTAGCGAGGTAGGAGTCCGTGATGACGCCCGTGAGGGAGGAGTTCGCGCGGCCCAAGGCAGTCATCGTCGCTCGCGTCAGCGCCCCCAAGCCCCCGCCAAAGGCCACCGCGAACGCGGCCACACTGGCGGTCTCAAACACGGTTGCGGCGCGCAGCGCACGCGGTGTGGCGCCCAGCGCGGCGAGCGTCGCGTCGTCTCCGCGGCGTGTTCGCGCAAGGCCCACAGCGAGCGCCACCACGGGGGCGCCAATGAAGAGCACCAGAATGCCAATCGAGAGCAGCGATGCGCTCAGGCTGACGGAAACGTCACCCGTGATGCTTGAACCCTGGGGACCTTGTGGGGAAAGACCCGCAGGGGTCAACCCCCAGGCGCCGCTGACCACCGCAGCGTTGAGCGCTGGGTCGGTGGAGTAGATGAGGTACGCGGTGGCCGTTGGATCGGCGGTCATACCTGCAGATGAACTGGTGAACATGTCGCAGCACGTTGCGATGGGTACCACGCCGGTTGGCATGAAGCCATATGCACTACTACTCAACTGGTGGAGGGTAGCTCCTGACCACCACAGATTCTGGACGAGTGCGCCAGGGTGGCGAGTGAGGATCCCAGCGAGGGTGTCATCGAGGCCGCGCAATTGCTCAGGATCCACCGCGAACAGGGTGGACGGACTGCCGTAGGCACTCTGAGCGTCCTGAACGTCTGCCACCACAACATCCGCGACTCCATCCACTTGACGCAAACGCTCGGCAAACGCCGCGGAGTCGTGCGGTTCCATGAAGATGCGGTTCCCCACATAGGTGTCGCTCAGCGAAAGCGCCGAATCCGCCGACGCCGCCGACCCCAGCGCGAAGGCAAGGCTGCCGAGCACTATGACAAGGCGGCCGCTCGCGCGGGAGGCCGATGCCGCGCGCGCCTCAACGATTGGCGCAACGTCGCGATGCGCCAGGCGCGCTACGTTCCCAAGCCACGAGGGAACCAGCGTCCGGGACCATGGGATGAGCACGAATAGCGCCAAACTCACCACGGCGAACCAGACGATTGCCATGGCGATGCCGGTGGCGTTCGTTACGTAGAAGTTGGGCGCTAACTCGTGCGCGAGCGCGAGCCCAACAACGAGCCCGGCCGCGCACGCGGCGACCCCCGCCAGCGCCATGCCGAGAATGCGCCGGCCGCGCCGCTTTTGCGGAGGCAGTGCCTCTTCGTAGAGCCTTTCCACCGGCGTACGGCGGGGACGCGCGGTGTCGATCACATGCGCCAGCGCGAGCGTGGCCACCACGACCGCGCCAACGAGCGCGCGGACCAGCCATAGGTCCCCTTGAGTGGTGAGGGGCCAGCCGGAGGCAATCAGAAGGCCCGAATGCAAGAGCCCCGCAACTACATACGCGCCTCCAACCCACAGCACTCCATCGCGGAGCCCGCGAGTGGCCGCGGCCCGCACCGCAGATGCTTGCCGCTCGCCGAGCGCCGCGCGCACCGCCAGATCATGGGGCCGGTTGGCGTCGCGAATGCCGAGCACCGCCACCTGGACAATGCACACCACGATGAGAGGGATGAGCAGGTAGAGTGCAAGCGCCATCGCGTAAATGAGCCAGCTCCCATACCCACTGGACCCCAGCGTGCATGTCGACGGATCACAATCGAGCCTGTTCCACGGCTGCATCGCGATCATGACGAGCAGCGCGAATCCCCCAGCGATTCCCGCCGCGAGCCGCCTCATCGCTGCACCCCGGCGAGTGC
>CAYMRO010000122.1:0-2153 GCA_964392875.1 uncultured Demequinaceae bacterium | reverse complement strand
CGTCGAGGCCCGCAAGCACGGCGTCGGGCGTGGGGTCGGTGACGTGACCGGCCACCTGGCCATCCGCGAAAAGTAAAACCGTGCCCGCGTACGAGGCGGCCGTTGGATCGTGTGTGACCATCACGACCGACTGGCCCAGTTCGCGGCAACTTTGCCGCAAGTGAGAGAGGATCTCGGCACTCGCATGGGTGTCGAGGTTGCCGGTTGGCTCATCGGCCAGGACTATGCGCGGCTTGGTGATGAGCGCGCGCGCGATCGCCACACGCTGCTGCTGGCCGCCGCTCAGCTCAAAGGGTCGGCGCTCGAGTTCGTGGCCAATGCCGAGCATTTCGGTGAGCGAATCGAACCAGGCGGCGTCATGCGGCAGCCCATTGAGTCGCAGCGGCAAGATGATGTTGTCGCGCGCGCTCATGGTCTGCAGCAGATTGAAGCCCTGGAAGACAAAGCCCACCACGCGGCCACGCACCTTGGCGAGGTCTTTGTCCTTGAGCGCGGTGATCTGTTGGTCGCCCACCCAGACGTCCCCAGCGTCGGGCCTATCCAGGCCGGCAAACAGGTGAACCAGCGTTGTCTTCCCGGACCCTGAGGGCCCCATGACCGCGGTCAGCACGCCCTCGGCAATGTCCAGGTCAACGTGATTGACGGCAGTGACGGCGGACGCCCCACTGCCGTACCTCTTGGTGAGGCCGCGCGCCTTGAGTGCCAGGGCTGGTTGGTTCATGCGCCCGACGCTACGGCTGGGTTGGCAACGGGCGCGTCGGACCGTGGGATGGAGTTTGGCGATACCGGGGTATGACGGCGGGGGAGGTTGAGGCGCCTCAGTCGGCAGGATCCAGCACCCGCCCAACGAACAGGATCGCGCCCGTTGTGGTGTCGCGGATGACGTAGATGAATGGCTGATCGGCGATCACTTCGAGGGGCGGGTCGATCGGCGCGCTTCCAGCCGTCACACCAATCACGGTCGCCGCTGCGGCCTCCGTGCCCTTCTCGTCAACGATCACTTTGACGGCGTGAGCCGCGGAGCTGATCTGCAGTTCCGGCCCAATGCCGTCCAGGCCGATGACGTCGAAGAGGCCCGTGACGCCAAGCTGCGACTCCATCACGTCGCGCAGATCCGTGCTGGAGGTGGCGGTGAACTTGGGCAGAGCCAGCAGGAATTCGGTCTCCACGAGGCTCGCGTCCACGTCACTGAGCACGGCGGGGAGATTGTCCTCGATCTCGGCGAAGCGGCCCTCATCCGGCACCAGAATGAGCATCTCGGTGCCGCCCCCAAGGTACGCCTTGGTGCCCGCCACCCAGCCGTCCCCGGCTGCCGCCTTGCCCATAGCGTTGGCCTGGTGCATGAGCGGCACGGTGAGGGTTGACCCATCTAGCTGGGTGAACGCCTGGTCGGTGGTGGTCTCGCGTTCGAACGGCTGATCCCAATCGCCCTTCATGTACACGGTGTTGGCCAACATCACGCGTGACTGATCGTTGAACATCTGGGGCTTTACCAGGTCTTTTATGAGATTGTTGGTGCGCTTGGCGATCCAGCCATTGATGCGTTGTGCTGCCTTGTCGGGATCTTGCACCATGGGCACCGGCTCCGCGCCCGCGCCAAAGTAGGTGGCGAGCGCCACGCGGTAGTCCTCGTTGGGGGTGAAGGCGCTGTCCGTGAAGAGCCGGTTGGCGATGTGCAGCACCTTCCCCTCTTCGCTGGATTCGAGGTGCTGGTCAAGCGCGTTGAACGCGGCGAGCCGTTCGTCGCCAGATGCTGGAAAACCAAAGAAACCGGAAAGTGCCTGTTCCACGCCACCCGTGGCGCCAGCGTCGGCCATGCCAAAGGCGAGGCCTATCGATGTTGGTGAGATGGCCGTGTTTTCGCCATCCATGCGGGCCGCAAGATAGATCCGCAGCCCGGCGTCGTTCATGCCGGTGACGAGTGCGGGCACATTGGAGTCATCGGGGGAGGGGCGGTCAACCACGGGGTCCGCGGCCGCCGGCGCACACGCGGCGAGCAGCAGGGCAGCCGCGACAACGGCGGCAGGGTGGGCCTTCATACAAGTACAACGCACCCGCGTTGGGTTTCGTTGGGAGTCACTGGCTGGGACGCGCGAGCCCCGCCTCGAACGCCATGACCACGGCCTGGACGCGGTCCCCCGCGCCAAGCTTGG
>CAYMRO010000121.1:1598-6813 GCA_964392875.1 uncultured Demequinaceae bacterium | reverse complement strand
GCCCTTCGCCGCTCCTGCGTAGAGCGTGAAGAAGTAGTACGTGGACCACAGGGGCAGCATTACCTGGCGGACGCCCTCGCGGATGCCCTCTTCCGTGACCACGAGGTTGCCGCCGCGCAGGATGGGGCTCGACATCAGGAACCAGCGCATGGCGTCGGAGCCGTCGCGGTGGAACACCTCGTTGACGTCCGGGTAGTTCTGCAGCGACTTGCTCATCTTGCGGCCGTCGCTGCCAAGGACGATGCCGTGGCTGATACACGTGGTGAACGCGGGGCGGTCAAAGAGTGCGGTGGCGAGAACGTGCATCACATAGAACCAGCCGCGAGTTTGCCCGATGTACTCCACGATGAAGTCCGCCGGGTTGTGGGACTCGAACCAGTCGCGGTTGTCGAATGGGTAATGTACCTGGGCAAATGGCATGGAACCGGAGTCAAACCACACGTCAAAGACGTCGGTGATGCGGCGCATGGTGGACTGCCCGCTTGGGTCATCGGGGTTGGGGCGCGTGAGCTCGTCGATGAACGGACGGTGCAGGTCAACCTCGCCCGCCTCGTTGGTTGGCGCGCGCCCAAAGTCGCGCTCCATCTCCGCCACGGAGCCGTACACATCCACGCGCGGAAACTCGGGGTTGTCGCTCATCCACACGGGGATGGGCGTGCCAAAGTACCGGTTGCGGCTGATGGACCAATCGCGCGCGCCCTCCAGCCACTTGCCAAACTGGCCCTCCTTGATGTGCTCGGGCACCCAGGTGATCTGCTCGTTGAGCTCCACCATGCGGTCGCGGAACTCGGTGACCTTGACGAACCACGAGCCCACCGCGCGATAGATCAGCGGATTGCGGCAGCGCCAGCAGTGCGGGTACGAGTGGTCGTAAGTCTCGCGCCGCAGCACCTTGCCCTCGCCCATGAGCCGCTCGATGATCGGCTTGTTGGCATCGAACACCTGAACGCCCTGGTAATCGGGCACTTCAGCGGTGAAGCGGCCGTGGGGGTCCACGGGAACCACAGTTTCAATGCCCGACGCTTGGCACACCGCAGCATCGTCCTCACCAAAGCCGGGGGCCAGGTGGACAATACCCGTTCCGTCTTCCGTGCTGACAAAATCGGCGGCGAGGACTTGATGGGCGTTGTCGCGGCCCTCGAAGTATGGGAACGGGGGCTCGTAGCGCAGGCCAGCGAGGTCAGCGCCGGTCACGGTGGCGAGCACTTTCGCGTCCTCACCCAGCTCACGCGCATAGGCGCCGATGCGCGCGGCAGCCAGCACCAGGCGTCGGCCCTTCCATGGCCCCTCCGCTGGCTCAACGACTGCGTATTCGATGGCCGGGCCAACGGCCGCGGCGAGGTTGCTCGGCAACGTCCAGGGGGTGGTGGTCCAGATGAGCAGGCTGGCGTCGGTGAGAGCGGCCTTGGCCGCGTCGCCGAGCGCGGACCCAGCCACGGCGTCGGCCACCAGCGGCAACAGCACCGTGAGGGCGGGGTCTTGGCGCATCTGGTAGACGTCGTCGTCCATGCGCAGCTCGTGGTTGCTGAGTGGGGTCTCGTCTCGCCAGCAGTACGGCAGCACGCGGTAGCCCTCGTAGGCGAGGCCCTTGTCGTAGAGCTGCTTGAAGGCCCACAGGACGGACTCCATGAAGGTGGGATCCAGGGTCTTGTAGTCGTTCTCAAAGTCCACCCAGCGGGCCTGGCGGGTGACGTACTCCTGCCATTCCTTGGTGTACTTCAGCACGGACTGCTTGCAGACCTCGTTGAAGGCGGCGATGCCCATCTGCTCAATCTCGGACTTGTCGGTGATGCCCAGGATGCGCTCGGCCTCAAGCTCCGCGGGCAGGCCGTGGGTGTCCCAACCAAAGCGGCGGTGCACTTGCTTGCCGCGCATGGTCTCAAAGCGCGGCACCACGTCCTTGGCGTAGCCGGTCAGGAGGTGGCCATAGTGCGGCAGGCCGTTGGCGAAGGGAGGGCCGTCGTAGAAGACAAACTCGTCCGCACCCTCGCGGTTGTCAATGGACGCCTGGAAGGTGCCGTCAATCTCCCAGTGCTTCAGCACCTCAGTCTCGATGCTGGGGAAGTTGGGCGATGCAGGCACGTTGGTGCCGGCGCGGTGGAGCGGGTACCGGGCGTGGTTCATGGCAACTTTCTTCAGTCAACTGCCACGAGGACGCTGGCGGGGAACTCCCCCGCTCGCGCGGTACCACCTCGCTTGCCGCGAGTTCCGGTAGCCCGGTTCTCGCAACCACTCATGTCCCAGCAACCACTGGAACGCCGCTATAACGGGCTGCCCGTCCGGTTCTACTTGGCCCGCTTCCCCAAGGGGAGGCAATGCCGTTCTTCCGGAGGCTCACCGGTGATTGCCGGGTCGTCACCTATGCGACGAGTGTACGCGCCCACGTCCGTTGCCCGCCAACATGCGAACCTCGTGCCGCGAGAACATGCGAACCTCGTGCCGCGAGCGCAGACTGGGATGAGGTGGGGTGCGCAGTCATGAGCGCTGCGCAATCGATGTTCAAGGAGCGCACCATGATCAGCAATAGTGAGACCTACGCCAGCATGTCAACCAATAACATCGAGGCCGCGCGTGAGTTCTACGGGGACAAGTTGGGGTTGTCCGTGAGGGTGGAATCGCTCGAGGGTATGGACCAGATGCTGTGGATCTCCCACCCCGACGGCATGCGCACCCTCATCTATCCCAAGGACGATCACGCCCCGGCGTCCCACACAGTGCTCAACTTTGAGGTGGACAACCTTGAGGAAACCATGGCCGACCTTCGTTCGCGGGGCATCACCTTTGAGACCAACGACTGGACCGACGACGCTGGCGTAGCTCGGGATCCGAGCGGTTCCACTCCCCCTCGCGCGTGGTTCCGCGACCCGGCGGGCAACTGGTCGTCCGTCGCCGAGCGGTAACGGCCGCGGACGTCCGCCCCCTCACGCCGCCTCACACAACCTCTCGCGCCCCTCGCGCCCCTCGCGCCCCTCGCGCCCCTCACGCCTCCGCGCGGTTGGCGAGCGCCCGCACGATGCGCTCGATCACGTCTCGCGGCAGCGGCTCCGTATTCGAGAATCGCGCCGTGCCCTTGCCCGTTCGGTAGGGCGCTACCAGTGCGTCGAGTTCGGCCGGGAGGTCCGTGATGGGGTACACGCTCACGTGTTTGGTAAATCCGCCCAGGTAGACCACGGGTTTTCCCTGCACCTTGAATCCGGCGACGCCGTAGGAAACGCCTTCTACGGCGTCAGGCAGGATGTCGAGGACCAGGCGACGCAGTTCGTCTAACCGCTCGCGCGTGAGGCCATCAAAGCTCTCGATGTATTCGGCAACCGTTACGGGCATCGCACTAACCTCCTGGGGCGCCCTTGGGGCTGGCGCCGTTCAACGCCATGGTGCTACCCAATCACGTCGGCAGTCGCCTCGCACCCTCCAGCCCAGGAACGCGCTCCCAAGCCCCCCAGGTCCACCAACTCCACGCGCGCGACCGACCCCACCGGTCGCGTCAAGCCGCCAGCGCGAGGTGCGCCAGACCGCCCTTCCGTCTGGTGCGTTGAGGGTCGATCATCGCGGGCGGGGTGAACCACACCACACCCTTTCCCACTTCTATGTCCCACCCGCCGTAGTGCATTCGATGGTGGCAACTCACGCACAGCATCACCATATTGTTGAGGTCAGTTGGACCGTGGTCCCGCTTCCACCAGCGAATATGGTGCGCATCGCAATACGACGCCGGCGCATGGCACCACGCGCACCCGCCATCGCGTTCCAGGAGCGCCATGCGCTGATACGGGGTGGCACAGCGCTGCGTTCGGCCAACGTTGAGCGGCATGGAGTCGCCGCCCATCACCATGGGCAGCACCTGCAGGTCTACGGCCATGGCCCGCAACGTGTCGAGCGAAATTCGAGTCTGAAGCGCGTCGCACGTTGCGGTGCCCACGCGACGCTCCAGCTCCTCGACCGAGGTGCGCAGCACCAGGGTGGTCTTGACCCCGGAGCCGGGCGCCTCACAGCCCATGGCGTGGTGCGCGAGCATCGCGAGCGCATCAACGCGCATCTGGCCGGGCGTGCGGAGATCGCCTGGCGTTTCTCGCTTCGCCTGGAACGCGGCCCGCACCTGGGCGTCTAGCCACGCCTTCAAGTGCCCCGCCGACGCCGGGTCAAGCAACCCGTCCACCACCGTCATGCCCTTGCGTTCGGTAAGGGTGAGGGTGCGGGCCTCATACATCTTGCGATCCCGCTCCTCGGCCCCAGCGGGATCGCGCAACAACCGTTCGTTCGCGCACACGCGGCGCAACTCGTAGGGGCGCAGTCGCCGTGCGAGCCGCACAAACTGCGCCTCACCCTCCTCATCGGCGCAAAGATCATCGAGCGTCTCAATGACGATCTCAGACTTCTCCACGGTGATCTCACCCGCGCGCAGAGCCGCGGCAACGAGGGGCCACCCCCGAGGCTTCTCAACGTGGCTGGCGGCACCACCCACCGCGTCAGCCCCAGCTCCACCATCACCAGCATCGGCCACAGCCAACGCCTTGCCTACGTTGACGAGCCGTTGCGCCTCGCCAACCGACGTCCCCAAGGTGTCCGCAACCATCTGCCGCGCGTCCCTGTACCCCACCTGGCGCACGATGCCGCCCGGCCCCGGGTTGGCCTCGGCAAGCGCCTGGATCTCCCCCGCAACCTCTGCCGCCAAGGCGTCAAGGGCACGCCGCGCCTCGCCAATATCTCGCTGAATCTGCACCAGCCTCGCATCACCGCCCGAGCGCAGCGGCGTGCCGCCATGCGCACAAACCGCGGCACTTGCCGCGGCGTATCGGTGGGTGTTGAAGGACATGGAAATAGTCAATCAGGAGGCACTGACATGGATCAGAGAAACCGGCCAAATGTGGAAAACTTCTGAGAAATTAGTTTTGCCGCACGGTCTTGGTGGCGCCGCCCTGTTCCCGCGGGCGCACCACCAGGAGGTCCACGTTCACGTGGTGCGGCCGGCCAACCATCCACCCAATGGCGTCGGCAATATCGTCGGCTACCAGGGGCTGTATCCCTTCGTAGACCGCGGCTGCCCGTTCCACGTCGCCCGCAAAACGGTTGAGCGCAAACTCCTCCGTGTGCACCATCCCGGGCGCGATTTCCATCACCCGCACGCCTGACCCCGTGAGTTCCAGCCGCAGCGTACGCGTCATCGCGGCCCCGGCCGTTTTCTCCGCGACATACCCCGCTCCGCGCTCATACGCCT
>CAYMRO010000121.1:0-1588 GCA_964392875.1 uncultured Demequinaceae bacterium | reverse complement strand
GTGGACGTCACCACCACTACATCACCCCGCCCGGACGCCTCCAGGAGCGGCAGCAGCGCCTGCGTTACGCGCACGGTGCCCACCACATTGAGTTCAAACTGCGCGCTCCAGTCCTCGAGCGGCGACTCCGCGACGCGCCCCATGCCCACCGCGCCGCCAGCATTGTTGACCAGCAGATTCACCCCGCCGCGCGCGCCAACGTGATCCGCGAGCGCCGCCACCTCACCGTCGGAGGTGACGTCCGCCGCGAAGACGTCGCAACCCGTCTCGCGCGCCAAATCCGCGAGCCGCCCAACCCGCCGCGCCACCGCGGTGACGTGCCAACCGTCGGCCACCAAGCGTCGGACCGTTGCCGCCCCAATACCGGACGACGCCCCCGTCACCACCGCGCGCAAGTCACCCATTTCTTCACTCCCTTTTGACAACAATCTACGTGGCGAGGACCGCGTCCAGGTCCAGCCGGCCGTCCGCCAATTGCCCGACGCTGGGGGCGGCTACCACTGCCGCCACCGGCAGGGCGCCATAAATGTGGGGAAAGAGCTCGCCTTGGCCGCCGTCCTCAACGCGGACTTCCGCGCCCACTCGCTGCGGGTCGATGACGAGTAGTACCACGTCGCTGCGGTCTCGGTAGAACGCGTCGGCAACAGTCCGTAACTGGTGCGCGTAGCTCGCGTGGATGAAGCCCACTTGCTCGAGCGTGGCGTTGAGCGTGGACTCGCGGTACTCCCCGGTGGCAAAGCTGTCTGCCCAGGCTCGCGCGGTGGCGAGGTGGAAGATGCGGTCCGGCTCTGTGGGGGCGCTACCCATGGCGCGGGGCCGGCGGGCGCTGGTCGCGCGGTTTGCGCCACCAGCGGCGCTCCATGACTTCCAGAGGGTCGGGATCGTTCGCACGGCGCGCATCCTCTAGCACGAGGTCCCCGAGCGCCTTCTCGATGCCGCCATCCTCGTAGCGGAGGGTGACGGTTGGCGGGGAGTGCAGCGGGTCCAGCCGGAAGTCAATGATGATGTCAGTCGCGAGATTCATGGCCTGATCCTTGACCGGGATGCCCGGGTCCGTGTCCTCGTGTGCGATGACGCGCCAGGAGTCTCCTGCCTGGTAGACGTTGAACCCGGCATCTTTGAGGCGCTGCGCGGTTGGCGTGTCGATGGTGCCAACCTCCACTGCGATCTCAATGCGAGTCATGCTGATTATTGTTGCGCGCGGAGGCCCCAGTGTCACGTGCTCGCTTTGAGAACACAGTGCCCGTTGAGGTCGCAATCAACGAGCCGCGAGCGCGGGTCGTAAACCGTGAGTTGCACCGGCGTGGAGTCCGAGTGGATGGCGGCGTCAAAGTTGACCCACTGCCCACCGTTCACGCGGTACTGGCCAGACCACGTGGTGGCCAGGGTCAGCGTCACTGCGTCCGACGCGTGGGGGTACGTATGCGTCAACGTTGCGTTGGGATATGGCTTGCCGGGGTCACTGGTGGCGGTATGCGTGCCGTCGCCCCACTCCCAGCGATAACTCTGCGCCGTGGCGCGGATGTCCACGTCTGCTCCCAGCAACACGGCGGAGTGGACGCGCGGGGCATCAGCGGCCATCGCGACC
>CAYMRO010000120.1:1477-6854 GCA_964392875.1 uncultured Demequinaceae bacterium | reverse complement strand
AGACCGCTGCCAAGGCGCTCACACGCATGGGCCTGCCATACCGGCACGGTGGCACGGGGCCCACGTATTACGACTGCTCAGGGCTCACGATGATGTCGTGGAAGTCTGCGGGACTGTCGATTCAGCGCTCGTCGCAGATGCAGTACAACTCCTCCACGCATGTGTCGTTCAGCAAGCTGCGCAAGGGCGATCTGCTCTTCTACGGCACCGACCGCAACGCCAAGAAGATCTATCACGTGGCGATTTACGTGGGCAATGGCCTGGTGGCCGAGGCGACCAAGCCTGGGTCTCTCAGCGTGGTGCGCGCATACGACGCGCCGTGGCGAATCGACGACCTGATTCCGGTGGCCGGGCGGCCGTAATCCGCTATTGTTGCGGCGAGAAGCGATGGGGGATTCGTGAAGAGCACGCGCGGTGCGAAGAGCACATCAAGCAAGCTGTGGATGGGTTGGCTCGTTCTGGCCGTCATGTTCGGGGCGGGCGCCTTCCTGGCTTTGGCGAAGCCCTGGCAGTCCGACCCTGTGGCTGCCCCCACCGCAGAACCTGGGGTTTCCGCGTCATCCGACGCGACGCCGAGCCCCGCTGCACTCTCCGCCTCGACCGCGGTGCTCGCGAACCCCGACGGTCTGGAATGGACCGGCGAATACACCGACGACAAGGCAGGCACGATCACCGGCGCGTACCCGCCGTTTGTGCCAGACGGGGATTACCCGGGCACGGTGCACGAAGTGGCGTCGGACGACGGCGTGCCGACCACAGTGGAGGGTGCTGCACCACCATGGTTCCCTGACATGAAGGCGTTCTCCTTTGCAGATGGCGAGGCCGAGGCGATCGGCGACGGCGTCGCGATGGACGCCTACCTTGTGGACGGCGGATTCCTGCCCGCAGAGGCGCCCGACGGCACTCCGACGACGTGGATCGTCGCGGCATTCAACACGGACCAGCACTCGGACGAGCCTCGCTGGGCGATCTGTCGCTTCCACCTAACCGGCGCCGATGCGACTGCCGTGGTGGACGGCGTGTATTGCGACCAGGCGGAGACGGGGCCTGTGGGGACCACGTGGGCTTTCAACGAGTATGAGTGGTGGCTAGACGGCGACACGCTCTTCCAGCGAGAACGTCCCGCGTGGCAAGAGCTGGATCCGGGGGCTTGGCCAGCACCACGTTCGTTCTCCACGGGCAACGGGCCTGGCGGCGTAGTTCTCGGCGGGGACTCTCGCGCCACACCCACCGGGCCAACTGCCAGTTGGGACCCCCAAGCAGTGGGCCTGCCAGTCCCCTCGCAAAGCGAGGTCTGGGTCGCGTACGGCTGTGACGTGGACGAGGACGGCCAACTCGTTCACTGCCCGGAAGGCTGAACGTTCCGGTCTGGGAACTGAGCCGTCAGGCGCCCCGCGCGTCTAGTGGCCCGGAGGCGGGACCAGCGGGTTCATGTGCTCGAACACGGTGCCCTTGGCCCGCGCAAAGGACTCAAGAATCTCCGCCTCGGCCTCATCGCGCGAGACCCAGTGCGCGCCCTCAACGGACTTCCCGGGCTCAAGGTCTTTGTAGACCTCAAAGAAGTGCTGCACCTCTAGGCGGTGGAAGTCGCTGACGTCCGTGAGTTCCTGCCGCCACGTCTGACGGTGGTCGCCAACGGGCACGCACAGCACCTTGTCGTCACCGCCGGCCTCGTCGCGCATGCGGAACATGCCGAGCGCGCGGCAGCGGATTTGGCAACCGGGGAACGTGGGCTCCTCGAGCAGCACCAGGGCGTCGAGGGGGTCGCCGTCTTGGCCAAGGGTGCCGTCGATGAAGCCGTAATCGTCCGGGTAGCGCGTGGAAGTGAAGAGCATGCGATCGAGCCGGATTCGGCCCGTCTCGTGGTCCACCTCATACTTGTTGCGGCTGCCCTTAGGGATCTCAATGGTGACGTCGAATTCCATGTTCAGTCCTTGGCGGTGGGGGCTTGATACTGGGTACTAGTCTGACGCAAGAATGGAGGCACCGCGTGCGCGGCAAAGTGGTCACGGCCGTAGTGGTGCCCGTCGTTGTGCTCGCAGGCCTTGGCGGCTACGCATGGGCCGACGCTTCCGGGAGCCTCCCCGGGCCCCTCACCTCCAAGCCCCTGCCCTCCCCGCAACCGCCACTTCTTACCGCGTCACCTCTCGTTGCCGCAGAGCCATCCTCGGGCCCGGTTGGCTTGCTTACGGCAGATGCGCCCATGCCATCGCCCCACGCTGTGGCGGCTTTGGCTGCGGCCTTGCGTGCGGACAAAAGGACTGGGAAATCGACCAATGTGTACGTTGCCGACTATCTGACCGGTGACGTGCTCGCCTCGCTCGACGGCGACAACCCACAGGTGCCGGCCTCCACCACCAAGCTGTTGACGGCCGTTGCCGCGCTCCAGGCGCTGGGCCCGGACTTCACCTTTGACACGCGCGTTGTCCTTGACGCTGCGTCCTCAACGCTGACGTTGGTGGCGGGCGGCGATCTCATGCTCGCGTCCGGGCACGGTCATGGCGGCACGGCGTTCGACGCGGAGGGCGAGGTAGAGGCGAACGGGTGGGCAGGCATCGCGGATCTGGCGGACCAGATTGCGGGCACGGTGCCCGTTGGGCACGTCACGCTTGCCGTAGACACCAGCGACTTTCCCGGTCCGGCTTACCCCGCGTCATGGCCCTCATACCCCTTTGGCATGGGCTACGCAGGCAAGGTTGAAGGCATCGCCATCAACATTGGCAAGAAGGACGGCGTGGACGTTGGCAAGTACGGGGCGCGAGACAAGGAACCCGCACTGCGAGCGCTGGGGATGCTCGCCAAGGATCTCAAGGCGCGCGGCTACAAAGTGAGCGTTGAGGGGAAGGCAACCGCGGCGTCGGGCACAGCGGAAGTGGCGCGGGTGTCCTCGGCGCCACTGAGCGCGGTGGTGACCGAATTCTTGCGTTACTCAGACAATACGGTGGCCGAGCAGACCGCGCGCGTGCTGGGGCTGCAGGTTGGCGGGGTGGCGATTCCCAAGGTGGCGGCGGCGGTGACCATCACCACGCTGCGGGACATGGGTGTGCCGGTTGCGGGGCTCGAGCTGCATGACGGCGCGGGATTCTCGGATCAGAACCGGGTGGCGCCGGCAACGCTCGTGGGCGCGCTGCTGAGTGCGCCGGGGCATCCCAACACCGCCGGGCTACTCACGTACCTGCCCCTTGGCGGGCTCGAGGGGACGGTCAATGCGCGCTTTCGCGGAACGTCGGCCGCTGGCTTTTTGCGCGCCAAGACGGGATCGCTGACGGGAGTTACCGCGCTCGCGGGCGTGGTGACAACGGCCGACGGCAGGCAGCTCGCCTTCGCCACATTGCTGGACGGAATGCCCTACGGGCAGGCGGGGCCCATCGCGGCCATCGACGACTTTGTCAATGCCCTGGCAGGATGTGGGTGTGGACCCTGATGCTGGCATTGCCCCGGAAGTGCCTGAGGCTGGCGCGATGAGCGGTCCGCACCCTTCGGTTGCCGCCACGCGCGTTGCGGTGCGCGAAATGCTGGACGGGCTGGAGCTGGGAACCCGCGTGTGGGTGGCCTGTTCCGGCGGTCCGGATTCGCTGGCGCTCGCGGCGGCAACGTCATTTGTGGCGCGCAAGGAAGGCTTCTTCGCGGGGGCGATCATCGTGGACCACGGGCTGCAGGAGGATTCCGCGGCCGTGGCTTCGCATGCCGCTGCACAGGTGCGCCGGGCGGGAATCTCCACCGTGCACATTGAGCGCGTGGTGGTGGGGCGCGACGGCGGAATGGAAGCCGCCGCTCGCAACGCGCGGTACGCGGCGATTGAGCGCCGGGTCTCCTCAGAGGGGGGCATCAACCCGCAGATTCTCACGGGCCACACCATGGACGATCAGGCCGAGACCGTGCTGCTGGCGCTCGCGCGCGGCTCCGGTGCGCGGGCGCTGTCCGGGATCCCTGTGCGGCGCGGCCGCATCATCCGGCCGTTCCTGTCCTTGCGGCGGCGAGACACCGTCACGGCGTGCAAGGTGCTGGAACTCACCCCTTGGAACGACCCCACAAACGAGCTGGTAAATGGACCCCGGCGGTCCGCACTGCGCATGCGCGTGATGCCGGAACTGGTGTCCGTGCTGGGTGAGGGCGTCATCTCCGGGCTCGCACGCTCCGCCGCTCTCTTGCAAGCCGATGCCGACGAGCTGGAGCGTCAGGCGCGCTCCGCGATGTTGCTCTCCGAATCCGCAGTGCGGGGGGAGGAGTGGCGGTGCGACATGCTCGCCGCGCTGCCCGACGCCATCCGCTCGCGCATGCTCAAAATGCTTGCGGAGAACAAAGGGGCGGGGCCGCTCACCGCGTATCACGTGTCCGCTTTGGATGCTCTGGTGCGGTCATTCCACGGGCAAGGCCCGGTGTCCCTCCCCGGCGGATACGAGGCCCGGCGCGAATATGGCAGGCTGGTCATTGCGCCGTCACTAGCCGGGGACGACGCCTGACCCAGTGTGACTTGAGGGAGAACGCGTGGACGCCCAGTACGACATGGATGACTTCGTACGAATTGTGGTGTCCGAGAATGAGATCCAGCGCCGCCTGGACGAGATTTCCGCACAGATCCGCGCCGATTACCAGGGCGAGGACCTGCTGCTCGTTGGAGTTCTCAAGGGCGCGGTGATGGTCATGGCGGACCTCGCGCGGCGCATGCCGCCCAACGTGCAGATGGACTGGATGGCGGTCTCCTCCTATGGCTCCGGCACCAAGTCTTCTGGGGTGGTTCGCATCTTGAAGGACCTCGATGCCGATCTCACCGGCCGCCACGTGCTCATCGTTGAGGACATCATCGACAGCGGCGTGACGTTGGCGTGGCTCCTGGGAAACCTGCGCTCGCGCGGCGCGGTGTCCGTGGAGGTTGCCGCGCTACTCCGCAAGCCCGAGGCAGCCGTGGTTGACGTGCCCGTTCGCTACGTTGGCTTCGACATTCCGCCCGCCTTCGTTGTTGGCTACGGGCTGGACTATTCGGAGAAGTACCGGACCTTGCCCTTCGTGGCCGAGCTGGATCCCAAGGTCTATAGCTAGACCCGGCCGCAGCGCTAGCTGGGCCGTGGGCTCAACCCGGCCCCGGCGTCGGGCCTGCAAGGTGGCCGCCTCCCGCGCGCGCACCCGCGCGCGCTGCGAGGACGCTGGGCCGGAATATTGGCCCTCGCCCGGCCTGGTGTCCTCACAGCGCGCGGCGAGGCCCGGCGTCGTGCCATCCAGCCCAGCCACCCGCCTCCCGTGCGGCGAGCCCCGGCGTCGGGCCATCCAACCAAGCCGCCCGCCTCCCGCGCCCCGCACACGGCCGCCCGCGCACCCGCGCGTGCTGCGAGGACGCTGGGCCGGAATATTGGCCCTCGCCCGGCCTGGTGTCCTCACA
>CAYMRO010000120.1:0-1377 GCA_964392875.1 uncultured Demequinaceae bacterium | reverse complement strand
GCGCGCGGCGAGCCAGCGCAGGTGCCTCATTCGTGGGCTCGCGCCGGGCCGACGCTGTGGCCGGGCCGACGCTGTGGCCGGGTGCCGGGTGCCGGGTGCCGGGTGCCGGGTGCCGGGAGGCCCTCGCCATGCCCACAGCGAAACGGTTGCGGCGCTGACACGCCGCTCGCGTAGGGTTGGGGCACCATGAAGAACGCCTTTTCGCTGCGCAGGATCATCCTGGTAGTGCTCCTAGCCGTGCTCGTTGGCTATTTGGTGCACGGCCTGGTCCAACCCAAGGTCAGATCGATCGACACCTCGGAGGGCTTTGCC
The DNA here is from genome assembly GCA_964392875.1 of uncultured Demequinaceae bacterium. Classification (GTDB taxonomy): domain Bacteria; phylum Actinomycetota; class Actinomycetes; order Actinomycetales; family Demequinaceae; genus Demequina. The sequence continues at coordinate 1,065 of CAYMRO010000120.1, read as the reverse complement.
CTGCTCGAGGCCGGTGTGGTGGAGCAGGCGAAGATCGTCGACGGCGACCAACGCGTGCAGCTGGTGCTCTCGAAGGATCTCCCCAAGGACAGCCCGGAAGAGTGGGCGGAACTAGGGCCTGTGGTGCAGTTCTTCTACGTGCAGCCGCAAGGCGAGAGCGTGGTGGAAGCGGTCACAGCTGCGGCCCCTGACAAGGGCTACAACTCGGAGGTCCCCAAGACATCGATCTGGGCGTCATTGCTGCTGACCCTGCTGCCAATTTTGCTGCTCGTTGGTTTGTTCGTGTTCCTCATGTCCAGCATGCAGGGCGGCGGCGGCAACGTCATGAAGTTTGGGCGCAGCCGCGCCACGCTCGTCACGCCGGACACGCCCACCGTCAAGTTTGAGGACGTTGCAGGCTGCGAAGAGGCCGTGGAGGAGCTCAAGGAGATCGAGGAGTTCCTCGAGAATCCGGCGAAGTTCCAGGCAGTTGGCGCCAAGATCCCTAAGGGCGTACTGCTCTATGGCCCGCCCGGCACCGGTAAGACCCTGCTCGCGCGCGCGGTAGCCGGCGAGGCTGGCGTGCCGTTCTTCTCTATTAGCGGCTCGGACTTTGTGGAGATGTTCGTTGGCGTGGGCGCAAGCCGCGTGCGAGACCTCTTTGAGCAAGCCAAGAAGAACAGCCCGGCCATCATCTTTGTTGACGAGATCGACGCCGTTGGGCGCCACCGCGGCGCCGGCATGGGCGGCGGCCACGACGAGCGCGAGCAGACCCTCAACCAGATGCTCGTGGAGATGGACGGCTTTGACGCCCGCACCAACGTCATCATGATCGCCGCAACCAACCGCCCCGACATCCTGGACCCGGCGCTCCTCCGCCCGGGCCGGTTTGACCGCCAGGTGGGCGTGGATGCCCCAGACCTCAAGGGCCGCCTGCAGGTGCTCAACGTGCACGCAAAGGGCAAGCCGATCGCCCCTGAGGTTGACCTCGAGGCGTTTGCCCGCCGCACCCCGGGCTTCACGGGCGCCGACCTCGCGAACGTTCTCAACGAGGCAGCGCTGCTCACGGCGCGGCGCGCGTTACGG
>CAYMRO010000119.1:0-6979 GCA_964392875.1 uncultured Demequinaceae bacterium | reverse complement strand
CCCGCCATATCCGGCCCGTATAGCTTCGTGATCCGCGCCACGAACCCAACCGGCACAGCGGATCTTGCGGTCTCGGGCACGGTGAACGCTGCTCCCGGCCTAATCTCGGGAACACTGGACACCCTTGTCGTCGGCACCGAAGTCACGGGCAAATTCGTTCACGCGAGCGGTACCCCGGCGCCGACGTACTCTCTCTCGGAGGGGGCTCTCCCCCCTGGTCTGCAACTCGACTCCGCAACCGGTGAATTCTCAGGCACGCCTACAGCGGCTGGGCCGTACGAGTTCACTGTGACCGCAGGCAACGGGGTTGGCGCACCGGCGACACGCGACTATACGGGCACCGTGTACGCGGCGCCCGGCTGGGCAACGTCGTCTGGCGGACTCGACGCCGTGGTCGGTACCCCCGTAGACGTGACCTTCACCGGTTCTGGCGCCCCCGCCCCGAGCTATTCGATCAGTGACGGCGCTCTCCCCGACGGTCTCACGCTCGAGTCGTCGAACGGGCGAATCACCGGCACGCCCACGGCCGCAGGCAACTTCGCCTTCACAATCACAGCCACGAACGACTATGGATCCGCCAACCTCGAGATCTCGAGCATCGTGACTGAGGCACCTGGGGTGATCACCGGAGGGCCCAACGAGTTCGTTGTTGGGCGAGACGCGAGTGGATCGGTCCACGCGCCCGGCACTCCCGCACCAACCTACGAAGTAACCGCGGGCGTGCTGCCCGCAGGAGTGTCGCTTAACGCTGCAACTGGCACCTTCTCCGGAACTCCAACGAGCGCTGGACCATACGAGTTCACTGTGACCGCAGGCAACGGGGTTGGCGCACCGGCGACACGCGACTATACGGGCACCGTGTACGCGGGCCCGAGTTGGCCGCTATCCACGGCGCCGCACTTCATCGTCGGTACCACAGTGAATCTCACCTTCATCGCGGCGGGCACTCCTGACCTGGATTACGCGATCATCGGACCTCTGCCCGCGGGGTTGACCTTCGACATTGCGACCGGTGCCCTCACCGGCACGCCCACGACCGCGGGTCAGTACGCATTCGTGGTCCGCGCGCAGAATGACTACGGATCCGCCGATTACTCGTTCACCGGCACGGTGGACGAGGCGCCAAGCGCGATCACGGGTGGTCCTGACGCGTTTGTCGTCGGTAATGCAGCTGGCGGGTCGGTGCACGCGGTCGGCACGCCTGCCCCGTCGTACACCGTGACCGTTGGCGATCTGCCAGTAGGCGTGACCCTGGATGCCGAGACCGGCGAATTTGGAGGCACACCGGCGGCCGCTGGCGACTACGAGTTCACCGTCACGGCGGCCAATGGCATCGGCGAAATCACGCGGACGTTCACCGGGACAGTGGAGGAGCCTCCCACCTGGGTCCAAACGCCAGGGCTCGACCTCGAGGTGGGCGCCGGAGCCACAGCGACGTTCCATGCGTCGGGCACCCCTGCCCCCGACTACAAAATCACTGAGGGCCAACTGCCCGGTGGCCTCAGCCTTGACGAGGCCACCGGCACGGTAGCCGGTATTCCTACGACACACGGCGCGTACTCCTTCACGATCACCGCCGCGAACGGCGTTGGTGACCCGGTCTATTTTCTGGTGACAGGCACGGTCGTTAGCGCTCCCCAGTGGATCACCGAATCGATAACTACCACCACTGCCGACCACTCATTTAGCGACGTGCTCGTTGCCTCAGGCACCCCGGCTCCGTGGTACTCGATCACTGCTGGAGCTCTCCCCGCTGGTCTAACTCTTGACGAAACCACGGGTGCGATCACGGGCACCCCCACAAAGGCCGGCCCGTATGCGTTCACGGTGGCCGCCTCGAACGGTGTGGGCAATCCGGCACTGCGTGAGTTCAGCGGTACCGTTACGCAAGCGGCCGTCTCACCGACCGCACCGGTCACCCCGCAACTCTCGAACACAGGTAGCAACTCGCGGCTTCTCCTGCTCGACGCGGGCCTGCTCTTGCTCGCCGGGTTCGTGCTCGTGGGCTATGGCATGACCAGAAGGGGAATTCGGCACTGACCCCCGGCAGTCGGGTGCATGACAATCAACCACGCTGGCGTCGTAGTTTCTGCTTGCCAACCCGGCACAGGACTCCCGAAGCGGGCCCCGCATGCGCCCGACAATCCCGCTGCGATCGAGGTTGCTTTCAATGCGGAGACTATGCAGAAAGGGCCGTCTCCGCGAATTGCGAAAACGACCCTTTTGCAGGTACTTCGAGTGTCGGGCTGACAGGATTTGAACCTGCGACCCCTTGACCCCCAGTCAAGTGCGCTACCAAGCTGCGCCACAGCCCGTGACAGCCCCACAATGCTACCGGACGCTAGGTGCCTCCTGGAACACACAGGCGCGGTCGCGGCCCGCCGCTTTGGCCTCATACAGAGCGGCATCGGCGCGCCCCATGATCTCGGAAAGGCCCAAATCGGGATGACACTGGGCCACGCCAAAGCTCACGGTGGGAAGCTGATGCCCTGCGTCATCGGACGCGGCGGCGAGGCGCCTGCGAATCTCCGCGATGCGCGCCAATACCGCGTCCTTTTCCACCCCTTCAAAAACGAACCCGAACTCGTCGCCACCAAGGCGACCCACAGCGTCGGACGAACGCAATGCTCCACGCACAATCTTTGCGAAGGCTTGGAGCGTGCGGTCGCCAGCTTGGTGGCCCAACTCGTCATTGATGGGCTTGAAATTGTCAATGTCCGCAATCGCGAACCAAGCGTGCTGCGCTCGCCGGCCACCGGACCTGTCAATGGCCTCGTGTGCGCGGCTCAGGAACGTTGTACGGCCCAGCAGACCGGTGAGGTCATCCTCTGCGGCCTGGCGACGCAAGTCCCTGGTGCGCTGATCCCATCCAATGGCGGACACAGAGAATGCCACCGCCACCAAGCACACCAGCAAGGTGAGCGAAGCGGCCGCAGAGCCCGCAATGTTTTGGAAGAGCGGGTCGTTGGGCCCAACTACCAGGTAGAGCGCAAAGCGCGTGGCGTAGAGCATTGCCAGAACCGCGCCAGCGAGCGCGGCCACAGCGAGAGCGTTGATTGCCTCGCCGCTCTCCTGCGCGTCGGGCTCAGCACGGCGGCGTCGCCAGGCCCGCCACACCTCAAATGCGGCCAAACCAAACCCTGCGGTCATGACAGCGAAAAGGACCCCATTGCCTGCCCAGATGTTGGTGCGAGGTTGGTCAAGCAGCGCCGCGATCAGGCACACGATCGGGGCCGCAGCGAGTACCCAGACGGGAGACCTGCGTGCCCCGAGCGAGCGGGTCGCAAACCACACACACACCGCGCCCATTGCGGACACCATGGTCGACGCCGGATTCGCCACAACTTGCGCCGATGTGTCATTCGCCAACAGCAGCACCGAGGTCCCCGCAGCGCAGACCAGCGCAAGCGCCCACCATCCGGAGAACGGCGAATGGGTTGGGCGGTAAACACCCAGGTAGAACAGGGCAAGGACCGAAAGGGACAAAACTCCCAGCATCAATCTGAGGGTCTCAACATCGAACACAAGTAGAGACTACCCGGCCCCACGACCCGTATTCTCATGCCATGGCACGAGTACTCCTTACAGGCTTTGAGCCCTTTGCCGAATTCCCGGCAAATGCCTCATGGGACGCAGTTTCCTTGCTCGCGGACACATGGAACGGTCCTCACGAGCTCATCACACGCCGCATACCTGTGCAGTTCGGTTCCGGCGGCAGGCGGCTCACCGAGCATGTCGTTGCCCATACGCCCGACGTTGTGGTTGCCGTTGGCGTGGCCCCCGGCCGGGAGGGGATCCAGATTGAGCGGGTTGCGGTGAATCTGCGCAATACCGCGATTGCAGACAACGCGGGACGGCAGCCCATTGACGTGCCGGTGCTGGCGTCCGGACCCGTTGGCTATTTCTCCACTCTCCCGGTGACCGCGATCGTCGCTGCACTTGGCGAAGCTGGCATTGCCTCATCCGCCTCACTGAGCGCGGGCAGCTACGTGTGCAACGACGCGTTCTACCTGTTGCAGAACGCGCTTGCGGGATTGGACGTAAAGTCGGGGTTCATACACGTACCCGCTAGTCCGCAGATGGAGCTTGGCGCCGAGGTGCCCACGATGTCCATTGGCGAGATGGCGCGCGGGCTGCGGATCGCTATCGAGACCACCATTGCCTTCGAGGCTGCGAGCTAGGCAAGTGCGGCGCCCCGCGCCCCTCAAGCCGCATTCGGCCTGACTCAGCCCCACTCAGCCCCACTCAGCCCCGCTCAGCCCCGCTTCACCCTGAATTGGTGCATGCGGTCAGGAATTCGCCCGTGAACATGTCCGGACGCACCAATTCAGGTGGGTGTGCGCGGGGTGCACCGTGTGTGCGCGGGCTGGGCGCGGGCTGGGCGCGGCCCTGCACCGCTCCGAATTGGTGCATGCGGTCAGGAATTCGCCCGTGAACATGTCCGGACGCACCAATTCAGGTGTGTGGGTGTGGGCGCGGTGTGTGGGTGTGGGCGCGGTGTGTGGGTGTGGGCGCGGTGGGTGTGGGCGCGGTGAGTGGGTGTGGGTGTGGGTGTGCGCAGTGCGCGTGCGGCCAGCAGCTAGCGCTTCTTGCCGCGCTTCTCTCGCACTCGCACGGACACCTGGATGGGCGAGCCCTCAAAGCCAAACTTTTCGCGCAGCCGCCGCTCGATGAACCTGCGATACTGCGGGTCCAGGAACCCCGACGCGAAGATCACAAACCGCGGGGGCCGCGTGGCCGCTTGCGTGGCGAAGAGGATCTTGGGCTGCTTACCGCCGCGAACAGGGTGCGGGTGCTCGGCTACGATTTCGCCGAGGAACGCGTTGAGGCGGCCCGTGGAGATGCGCTGGTCCCAGCTGGAAAGCGCCAGGTCAATCGCGGGTACTAGGCGGTTGGTGTGCCATCCGGTCTTGGCGGAAAGGTTTACCCGCGGCGCCCACTGGAGGCGCACCAAGTCCAACTCCATAGAGCGCTCCAAGAGGTAGCGCTCGTCTTCGCCTACGAGGTCCCACTTGTTGACCACCAGCACTAGCGCACGCCCGGAATCCACCACTTGCGAGATGACTCGCGTGTCCTGCTCCGTGAGCGGCGTGGAACCGTCGATCAGCACCAGGCCCACCTCGGCCCGCTCAATGGCGGTCGCGGTCCGCAGCGAGGCGTAGAAGTCCGCGCCGGACGTCTGGTGCACGCGGCGTCGGATGCCCGCCGTATCCACGAGCATCCACTGGCGTCCCTCGATGTCCACGAGCTCGTCCACGGGGTCACGCGTGGTGCCGGCCACCTCGTTCACCACCACGCGGTTGCTGCCCGCGAGTTGGTTCAGCAGCGAGGACTTGCCAACGTTGGGGCGCCCAACCAGCGCGATGCGTCGCGGTGCATCGAGCGCAACGGCCTCGTCCTCAAGTTCCTCCGGCAGCGCGGCAATCGCCGCATCAAGGAGGTCGCCAATCCCGCGTCCGTGCAGCGCACTCACCGCATACGGCTCGCCGAGTCCGAGGTTCCACAGCGCGGCCGCCTCGAGCTCGCCTTGCGGACCGTCCACCTTGTTGGCGGCAAGCACAACGGGCTTTTGCGCCTTGCGCAACAAACGGACAACATGCTCGTCCGTGGCGGTTGCACCCACGGTGGCGTCCACCACAAAGATGATGGCGTCGGCCATGTCAATGGCCGCTTCCGCGGCTTGAGCCACGGACAGGTTAAGCCCCGTGACGTTGCGCTCCCAACCGCCTGTGTCCATGAGCAGGAAGTCTGTGCCGGCCCAGTCCGTTGGGTACGTGACGCGGTCTCGCGTGACGCCCGGCGTATCTTCCACCACCGCGAGCCGCTTGCCAATAATGCGGTTTACCAGGGTGGACTTGCCAACGTTTGGCCGCCCAACGATCGCCACGATGGGAAGCCGCTCCTGCGTCGGCTCTTCTTCATCTGCAAGGGTCGCGAGGTCCTCATCCGTGAGGTCGTAGTCGCCAAGACCCGCGCGCAGGGCCGCTTCGCGCTTGTCGTCGAGGCTCTCCTCGGGGTCGGAAATATGGGGGGCTGGGAAGTCTGGCAGGTCGTCACTCATGGCGTCTCCGTATTTGCCCGACGCTCTCGCAGCGGATCGTCGAGGGGCAGCACCAAATCGGTGGTTGCCAGGGTGGCGCTGAGTTGGTTTCGAAGCGCAGTTGCAACTTGCTCAAGGGCGGCCGCTTGGCGCGCCTTGCCCTTTACGTGGGCAGGGATGTCGAGCTGAACGGGCTCGCCGAAGGCCACGAGGAGGTGACGGCGCGGCTTGGGCCACAAGTCAACGCTCTCACCGGGCAGTCGCGTGCCGAGCAGCGCCGTGGGGATGATGGGCGCGCCGGACTGCACCGCGAGCCATGCGGCGCCGCCGTGCACCTGCTCGGCCGCTCCCCCGCCGCGGGTGCCCTCGGGGAACACGCCAACGATGTCGCCGCGACGCAGCACAGCCAAGCCCTTGGCGAGAGCGGAACGACCGTCTCCCTCAACGGGAATCTGTGCGGCCCACGTGAGGAGCGGTTTCAGTGGACCCCGGAACATGTCCGCGCGGATGAGGAAGAACGAGAGGCGCGGGATGACGCCGTGCACCACGGGGCCGTCGATGAAGCCAACGTGATTGACCACAATGATTGCGGCGCCTTCTTTGGGCACGTTCTCGCGCCCGCGCACCTCGGTATTCCACAGCCCCCGAGCGAGTCCCCTGCCAACCCAGCGAGACCAGCGCGGTCCCCAGCGGGTGGGGACCTTCTTGCTCATGCGGGCGCTCCTGCGGCGTCGGCTGCGGCCACCAGTTCGAGAACAGCACCAACCACTTCGTCGATCGTGAGCTCAGAGGTGTCGATGGCAACCACGCCGTCAGCAGCGGTGTGGAAATTCACCACGGAGGCGTCCTTGGCATCGCGCCCAAGCACGGCTTCGCGGACGGTGCCGGGGTCGGCCCCCTCGCCGGAGCGTCGGGCAACGCGCGTCTCTTCGTCGGCCG
>CAYMRO010000118.1:0-7060 GCA_964392875.1 uncultured Demequinaceae bacterium | reverse complement strand
GACGAGCGGCTGCCCCCGGGTGGCGGTGCAGGGGATGTCAATGCGCTCACGCCCGGTGCCGTCCAGCAACTGCCGGCCGAGATCAGGGATGCCATCGTTGGCTCGTACAACGACGCGCTGACTCCCGTGTTCTTGCTCATGGTGCCGTTGGCGGTCATCTCGCTGGTGCTCCTGATGCTCGTCAAGGAGGTGCCGCTGCGCACCACCATTGACGTCCCGGATACCGTCGCGGAGACAATGGGCTTCGAAGAGGAACACCTCGTTGAGAGCCACCAAGCCAACGAGCTCGCTGCCGTTGGCGCGAGCACTGAGGTGCCCGACGCTGGTGACAGTGCCGTACCTGAGGCGGATTCCACGCAGGGTTAGTTATGCCCTAACGACAACGGCCCCCGCGAAGAGATCCGCGGGGGCCGTTGCTGTCTGTGGCTGTGTGTGCCGCACCGGGCCACACCGCGCCGCCGTGGCAGTGGCACGGCCGTGGCCAATTGAAAATGCAAAGAAAGTGTTGCAAAGAAGTCTTTGCAGTGCTAGTTTCGGTTCATGGCCCAACCAGCAGAACGTCCCAACCCGCGAAACGACCGCATCGTTGATGCGGCCTCCCTTAAGGCACTGGCGCATCCCATGCGGGTGGATCTCTTTGACCGGCTCGCGATGTTCGGCCCGGCCACGGCGAGCCAACTGGCCGAGGCGCTTGGCGAATCCTCGGGTGCCACGAGCTATCACTTACGCCAGCTGGCGCGCCACGGCTTCATCGAAGAGGACCCCGATCGCGGCACCAAGCGCGAGCGCTTCTGGCGCGTAGTGCCAGGTGGCGTCACCATGAACCCAACTGATTACGAAGAGGGCTCCGCCGAATACGAAGCCGGAGCGCTCATCGCCCGCCAAATGACGGAGCAGCGGTTCCGTCACGTAGACGCGTTCATCCGCCGCGGCGCGCGCGAATTGGGCGCCGAATGGGTCTCCTCGTCCGCGCTCATGTCAGCGCGCGCCACCATGACGCAGCCGGAGCTCGCACTCGCTTCCGAGGAGATTGCCGCCGCAATCGACACCATTTTGGAGCGCTACCGCGATCGCGGCACCGTGCCCCAGGCGCGTCCCGTCGTCATGCATTTCAATGCCTTCCCGCTAGTAGGCGCCCCCACCACCACTGAACAAGAAGAGAACTGACCATGTCTAAGAACCAAGCCACAGCGTCGGACAGCGTGTTTTCTGGTGGGTTTGGCCGCCTCTGGGGCGCGGCCATGGCATCCAACCTTGCCGACGGCATTGCGCGCCTCGCGATTCCCCTAGCTGCCGTGGCGCTCACCAAGGATCCGGTGGCCATCGCGTTCCTTGCGGCCCTCATGTACGTGCCCTGGCTGCTTTTCAGCGTGCCCTCGGGCATCATCGTGGACCGCTTGGACCGGCGCATGGCGATGGCGCTGGCAAACGCCGCACGGCTCGCGGCGGCGATAGGTGTGGCGCTGTTCATCGCCACTGACAGCGTCACCATTGCCGTGCTTGCCATCGCCACGGTGGTGTTCGGCTTGGGCGAGACGCTCTTTGACAACGCCACCACAGCGATCACCCCGTCGCTGGTGCGCAAGGGCGGCCTCGACAAGGCGAACGGCCTCATTCAGGCCGCTCAAGTTGGCGTGGACATGTTCGTGGCAACCCCCATCTCCGGCGTGCTGTACTCGCTCGCGGTGATCTTGCCCATGCTCGTTGGCGGCGCGGGGTATCTGGTGGCGGCACTGCTCGTGCTCGCGCTTCCGGTGGCCGCCGCGCATGCCCGGCATGAGAACGGCGAGCGAGTGGCGCCCGTTCCGCTCAAGGAGGCCGTGGGATTTGTGTGGCACCACCGGTACTTGCGTTCGCTCGTGGTTTTCACCACCCTCATAGGCACCGCGTACGCATTTGCGCAGGCCGTGAGCGCGCTGCTGTTCCTTGACCGCTTTGATGTTTCGCCCGCGATGTTTGGCGTAGTCACGGCGGGCGTTGGGGTTGGCGCGGTGGTTGGTTCGCTGTTCGCAGGCACGGTGGTGAAGAAGATTGGCCGTGGACAGACCATGCTGTGGTCAACCGTGCTGGGCGGAGTTGGACTTTTTGGGGTTGGGCTCGCGCCAAACACGTGGACTGCGGTGGTCGCATACGGTGCCAGCGCGTGCGGCGTCTCGATGTGGAACGTGCCGTGGGGATCGCTGCGCCAAGCCATCATCCCTGGTCACATGCTCGGCAGGTCAATTGGCGCCATTCGCACGTTCGCGTGGTTCTTCATGCCCTTAGCAATCCTGGCTGGCGGGTTCGTGGCCAAGATCGACCTCCAGCTGCCGTACCTCATCGGTGGCGGGTTGTCGGTGGTGCTGGCACTCGGCGCCGCGCGGCTCCTGCTCCAAGCGGACACGCATTACCCCGTTGACACGTCCCACGTTGGGGCCGAGTTGAGTGAGCAGCTCGCGGAGGCGGTGGCCGAGGGCGTGCAACCCGCGTCCCCAGCCTGAGGTTAGAGGGCCGCTATCCCCAGCTTGCCGGGATGGCGGTGGCGCGAGCGCGTGCTCGTGACGAGCCTTGGGCGCGGAGGTGGTCATGGCCGCGAAGGACGAGGTTGGACGGCACGGCGAGCGAGTGGTTGCGCGCCAATTGGAAGCGCAAGGCTGGGAGCTGCTCGCGCGCAATTGGCGCTGCGAGCACGGTGAACTCGACATTGTTGCGGTTGAGGGGGATTGCCTCGTAGCGGTTGAGGTCAAGACGCGTCGCAGTGCCGCATTCGGCTCTCCGCAAGAGGCCGTGACAGCGGCAAAGCTCGCCCGGCTGAGGAGGCTCACAGGGGCGTGGCTCGGCTCGCAGAGCCGCCACTTTGGCGCGGTGCGCATCGACGTCTGCGCGGTGACGCTGCCGCGCTCCGGTGCCGCGGTGATTGAGCACTTGCGGGGTGTGGGGTGATTGGCCGCACGCGAGCCATCGCGCTCGCCGGGCTTGCAGGGCACGTGGTTGATGTGGAGGCGCACTTGGCAGCGGCCCTGCCTGGTTTCACGATCGTCGGGTTGGCCGATGCTTCCCTGCAGGAATCGCGCGATCGCGTGCGGGCTGCCGTCGCATCGTCTGGGTTGGAGTGGCCAACCCGGCGCATTACGGTCAACCTATCTCCGGCGTCCTTGCCAAAGTCGGGCTCCACCACCGACCTTGCCATTGCGGTGGCGATCCTTGCTGCCGGAGGTCAGGTGGAGGCGCAACGTGCTTCGCGCGCGGTCTACCTGGGCGAGTTAGGGCTCGACGGCGCGGTGCGCCCCGTGCGCGGGGTGCTGCCGTCCGTGGCAGCCGCCGTCGCCGCTGGGTTGCCTCACATCGTGGTGCCCACGGCAAACGCCGCGGAAGCTCGGCTCGTTGAGGGAGCCCACGTCACGGCTGTGGCCTCGTTGGGGGAACTTGCTCAGCTACTGGGCAATGAGCATGCGATCCTGGCCCCATCGCAAGGCCCGCCAACCCCACCGGAAGCGGCAGCGCTGCCGCCCGTGGCGGATCTCGCGGACGTGCGCGGGCAAGAGGGAGCGCGTGCCGCGATCGAAGCCGCAGCCGCGGGTGGCCACCACCTCATGATGGTGGGGCCGCCAGGGGCGGGGAAGACGATGCTTGCCTCCCGCATGGTTGGCCTGTTGCCGGAGCTGTCCGTGGAAGACGCCGTCACGGTGACGGGCATCCACTCGCTGTGCGGAACCTTTGACCCCAACAACGGGCTCATCCGGCGCCCACCGTTCGAGGCCCCGCATCACTCGGCGTCGGCGGCCGCGATAGTTGGCGGTGGTTCCATGATGGCGAGGCCCGGCAGCATCAGCAGGGCACATGCAGGGGTGCTGTTTCTGGACGAGGCTCCCGAGTTTCCCGCGCGCGTCCTAGACACCTTGCGGCAACCGCTCGAGTCCGGCGAGATAGTCCTGCACAGGGCGTATGGAGCCGCGCGGTATCCCGCGCGCTTTCAACTTGTCATGGCGGCCAACCCGTGTCCGTGCGGCAACAAGGGGGTGCGCGGGCGCGATTGCACGTGCAGCCCGCTGCAGCAGCGGCGCTACCTGGGACGGCTCTCCGGACCGCTGCTTGACCGCATCGACATCCACATCGACGTGGCGCCAGTTAGGCGCGGCGCGCCGGAAGGTGAGGAGACGGCCGTGGTTGCGGAGCGCGTTGCGCGCGCCAGAGCCGCGGCGAAGGCACGGCTCGCTGGGACGGGATGGGTGCAGAACTCACAAGTCAGCGCGCGCTGGCTGCGTGCCCATACGCCCGCTGGCTCACTCGCCGTTGGCCAGGCGGCGCTAGACCAGGGAAAGGTATCGGCGCGCGGGCTGGACAGGTCGCTGCGAGTCGCGTGGTCCGTCGCGGACCTCGCGGGGGCCGCCGAACCCACCCGGGAGCATGTAGGGCACGCGCTGACGCTGCGCAATGGCGGTGCACAGTGACTGGCGGCGAGCGCGGTAGTGGGAGTGCTCGTCCGCACCGTGACGGGCTGAGTGATGCGCTGGACGGCGACGAGAGGGCTGCGCTCATCGTGTGGGCAGCCCTCGCAGAGGGCGCCGACGAGGCGGCGTCGTGGCTCGTTGGCGAGCTCGGAGCGAGCGGCGCCTTGGTGTGGCTGCGAGATGCCGCCGCAGATCCGGTGGCCGCCACGATGCGGCTGGCTCCGCTGGCGGCGCCGCAGACCGTAGATAAGGCGGTTGCCGCCGCGCAGCGGTGGCTCTCACGCTTGCCTGATACCCATCCCGGTCGCGAGGTGCAGCGCGCGGGTGCCGTTGGCGCCCGCGTGGTGACGCGCGTGGATCACGAGTGGCCGCCCGCGTTCCACGTCATGGGTGCTCGCGCCCCGTACGCCCTCTGGGTGCGCGGTGGCGGCGACATCAACTCGCTGTTTAGGAACTCCGTGGCGCTCGTGGGCTCGCGTGCAGCCACCGGGTATGGCGAGCACATCGCCGCAGAAATCGCCGGCGGCTTGTCCGACGCCGGGTGGTGTGTCATTTCGGGTGGCGCCTACGGCATTGACGCGGCCGCGCACCGGGCGGCGCTGACCGGCGTGACGCCCACGGTGGCGGTGATGGCGGGAGGCGTGGATCGCCTGTATCCGGCGGGTCATTTTGACCTCCTCTCGGCGGTCATGGAGAAGGGCGCAGTGATGAGCGAGGTGCCAGGTGGCTTTGCGCCGCACCGCTCACGGTTCTTGGCGCGCAATCGACTTATCGCCGCCGCGGACGCCACGTGCGTAGTGGAGGCGGCCGCCAGATCAGGAGCGCTCAATACGGTCAACCATGCCTTGGCATTTGGACGCCCGGTGGCCGCCGTTCCGGGGCCGGTCACCTCGGCGAGCTCGCAGGGGTGCCACGCGCTCATCCGCAATGGACAGGCTGTGCTCGTGGCGCAGGCGCAGCACGTTATTGAGCTCGCGGAGCCCATCGGGGCGAGTGCCCTTCGCGCGGACGAGCGGGGCGAGCAGGGCGGCGGTGGGGTGGGCCAGCGGGGCGGCGCTGGCATTCCTGGCCAGCCCGGCGGCGCCGGCGTGCCGGGGCGTGGCGCCGACTTTGGCACTGCCAGCGAACGTGCCGCATTTGATGCCATCGCACCGCGCGGATCGAGGGTGGAGGCCATCGCGAAGGGCGCAGGGCTGAGCATCGGCGAGGCCCTTGGGGCTCTCATGGGACTCGAATTGGCGGGTCTCGCGCAGACCAAGGAGGGAGTTTGGCGGCGCACGGCCGGAAAAACTAGTTGACCAAAATATCCACCAAAATAGGACAAAGTACCCCAGAAATCGCGTAACGCGTGTGAATCATGTGACAAAAGTGACTGAAGGTATTGATTTGACGGGTGTGACTGGGCCAGAGTGTGCCCATGCCAGTTGCGGTGGTGTCGAGCGCCATGCTCGCCGACTTCGAGAGATACCTGCGTCATCAGCGCGGTCTCTCGGAGAACACGGTGCGCGCCTACCACGGCGACCTCATGCATCTCGCGGCCTTCGTTGCGGCAGAGCCGGACGAGGCCACAGCGCTCGATGAGGCCCTGGCAACCGCGGATCTTGGCGACTTGCGCGCATGGCTTGCGGCGATGTCCACGGACGGACTTTCGCGCACCACCCTTGCCCGCAGGGGAGCGGCCTGCCGGGCCTTCTTCTCGTGGGCGGTCGACTCTGGCCGCCTCGCAACAAACCCCGCGCTGCGGCTCGCCTCTGCCCGGCCGTCGGTAACCGTTCCCACGGTGATCTCCGCGGAGGCCGTGGTCACTCTCTTGGAAGTGGCCGAACGTCGCTGCGATGACGGTGATGCCATTCATGTGCGCGACTGGGCCGTAGCCGAACTTCTTTACGCCACAGGAATGCGCGTGGGAGAGCTCGCGGGCCTCAATGTGCGCGACGTCAACCTTGACCAGCGCCTCGTGCGGGTGCTCGGCAAGGGCGCCAAGGAGCGCGTCATTCCATTTGGGGTGCCAGCTAAGCGTGCAGTGCTGGCTTGGCTTGAGCGCGGACGTCCGCAACTCATTCGCCCCGCCACCGACGGAGCCATGTTCTTGGGCCAGCGCGGCCACCGCGTTGACCAACGCCAGGTGCGTGCCGCCATCCACGAGCTGTGCCAACTTGCGGGGATCGAAGACATCGCCCCCCACGGGCTGCGCCACACCGCCGCTACGCACTTGCTGACCGGTGGTTCCGATTTGCGTTCGGTGCAAGAAGTGCTCGGCCACGCGAGCCTCACCACCACCCAGCGCTACACCCACGTATCCGCAGAACGACTGCGGGCCACCTACCAACTGGCCCACCCGCGAGCCTGAGGGAGAACCATGTCCGAGCTAAACGCCGTGCTGAGCGCACAAGAGTCAGACGAGGTCGTTGTTCACGACGTCACGCAAGAACTGGCCCAACTGTGGAAGGACCTCGGCGGCAATCGCCGCGCGGTGCGTGCCAAGGCACGTGAGGCGCTCATCACGCACTACGCGCCGCTCGTCACGCAAGTGGCGGTGCGGATGATCGGACGGCTGCCCGACACCGTAGAACTCGGCGACTTGGTGTCCTATGGGATGTTCGGGCTCATCGACGCGGTGGAGCGCTTTG
>CAYMRO010000117.1:0-7090 GCA_964392875.1 uncultured Demequinaceae bacterium | reverse complement strand
CTAATCTTTAAGTGAATAAATTTAGTTTACTTATTCTTATTTAAAATTTATATCAGAGGGCGAGCGCGGACTTGCCGGTGCCCGCGCGGCCGCCCATGGAGACGATGCCGATGGAGTCGTCGAGCAGCAGGTCAATGGCCACTCGCTGTTCCGCGCTGCGGCCGTGGAGCCCAAACACCTCTTGGTCGCCGCGCACCAGCTGCACTTCGCCGTGCTCGGTGACCCGGCCCAACGCGCTGCCGCGGCCCGAGTGGATGACGAGGCCCGTGTGAACAGGGAGCGCGAGGAGATCCTCGCCGCACTCCGCCGCGGTGAGGGGAGCCAGCTGCTCCTGGTCCCACAGCGAGGCCATCTGGTCATCGGTGATCTGGATCTCGCGCATGCCGGTCCAGCCGGAATCTACGGCCAGTTCTGCGCGATACTCCTCCGCCTCGATACCCAGCGCGGAAGCCTTGACGCGCATCGGCAGGTCCTTGGACACCACGGTGACGTCATGGCCCTCCTTGCGGAGGTTCGCGGCCACCGCGAGGATGCGGGTGTCGTTGTCGCCTAGGCGGAATCCGCTTGGCAGTACCTTGTCGTCCGTGTGATTGAGTTCCACGCGCATGGTGCCGCCCGCCTCGTTCACGGCGACGGGGGCGTCCAGCTTCTTGTTCGCCACGCGAATCTCGTCAAGCATGCGCAGCGCCGAGCGCGCAAAGTACCCCAGCTCCGGATGGTGGCGTTTGGCCTCAAGCTCCGTGATCACCACAACCGGCAACACCACTGCGTGCTCGGCAAATCGCTTGATGGCGCGCGGGTCTGACAGCAAGACGGATGTGTCCAGCACATAGGTCTTGATCGCGACGGCGCCCTTGGCGTCCTTTTCAGACGCGGGTGCGATTTCGGTTGCGGTGCTGCTGGCGGGATTGGTCACGCGGTGCTCCCAGCGGTTGAGCCGCAGGGCGCCAATCGCCCCACGGCGATCGATTAAGCCAGTACCAGGTAGGTCCGGCGTTGTGCGCTAACCACAAGCCGACGGTAACCCCGCGTACGCGGCCGCCCTCGAGCCGACACGCCGCAATGACCCAAGCGTTACGCCGCCCCCGGGCCGGCCCTGCCGGACCGCGGCTGGCCCTGCGCGCAACCGGGGCTGGCCCGGCGCGCAACCGCGGCTGGCCCGGCGCGCAACCGCGCGCAGTTCACGGTCCAGAGGGATGCCCGTGCGATTCGTCCCTCTTGACGACGAAAATTCATCACCCAGAGGGACGCAGGATCGTTGACCCTCACCGAACACAGTCGCCCCTGCCGGACCAGGCGCTCCTTCAGAGCGCTGCCCCCCTTACCGCCCCAGGCGCCTCTCGCGCTGCGCGTAGTCGCGGAGCGCACGCAGAAAGTCAACGCGCCGAAAGTCCGGCCAATAGGCCTCGCAGAAATAGAACTCCGAATGCGCGCTTTGCCACAGCAGGAACCCGCCAAGGCGCTGCTCCCCTGACGTGCGAATCACCAGATCAGGGTCCGGCTGCCCCTTCGTGTACAGGTGCTCGGCGATGTGCTCCACCGTGAATGCGTCGGCAACCGCCTCAAGCGACTCGCCCGCTTCAACGCCAGCCCGCAAATACGCCCGGACGGCTGACGCGATCTCGTGCCGCCCGCCGTAGCCAACCGCCACATTGACATGCAAATAAGCGGACGACGCTGTGGAGGCGACGGCCCGAGCAATCCTGGCCGCGGCGTCGGGCGGCAAAAGGCTTGCGTCACCTACGTGCTGAAGCCGCCACCGGCCGTCGGCCGCAAGGGTCTCCACCGCATCACAGATGATGTCCATGAGCGCCGCCAATTCCGCGGGCTCCCGCGACAGGTTGTCGGTTGACAACATCCACAGCGTCACGAGTTCAACGCCGGATTCCGCGGACCATTCAAGGACCTCGGTGATCTTGTCCGCACCCTTGCGGTGGCCCATCGCGGTGGACTCGCCAGCCTGTTTTGCCCAGCGTCGGTTGCCGTCGAGGATCACACCGATATGCCGGGGCACCGCCTCGCCGGCCTTGATCTGCTTGGTGAGTCGCCGCTCGTAGACGCCGTACAAGAGCGAGTTGAGTCCCAATTAAGTTCCCTTCAACTCCAAGCGTCGGCGGCGCTACGCCATTGTCGCCCACGCTACTCCAAGGGCTCCCCTGCTCGCGTAACCTACGGTATCGTAGGTTCATGGCTGAGAACCTCCCGGACGCTGAAAAACCACTGCTCCGAGGTTGGCTGCACCTTGGCGCTGCACCCATTGCGCTCGTTGCTGGCATGGTGCTCGTGGTCTTTGCACCCACGCAGTCCGGGCGCATCTCCGCAGCAATCTTCACCCTCACTGCGGTGCTGCTATTTGGCACCTCTGCCGTGTATCACCGAGGCAACTGGTCGCCTCAGACCAAGGCCGTGCTGCGCCGCATGGACCACGCCAACATTTTCCTCATCATCGCTGGTACTTACACGCCACTCACCGTATTGCTGCTGGAAGGCACGCAGCGCGTGGTGGTGCTGTGCCTCGTGTGGGGCGGCGCGATCCTTGGCGTACTATTCCGCGTGTTGTGGGTCAACGCGCCGCGCTGGCTCTACACACCGCTGTACGTGGCACTCGGATGGGTCGCCATCGGGTACGTCAAGCCGTTCTACGAAGCGGGCGGCGCCGCAGTCATGATTCTCGTAGCTGCCGGTGGCCTGTGCTACACCGTTGGCGCCGTCATCTACGGGACCAAGTGGCCGCGTGGGTCAGAGCGTTACTTTGGCTTTCACGAGATCTTCCACGCGCTAACTATTGCCGGGTTCGTCTGCCACTTCATCGCGTGTGCCATCGTCATCTTCAGCGCCAGCTGATTGGGCGTCGTCATGCTCAGGTGGAGAATTACGAACCTTGCGCAAGTGAGAGCTCAGCGAGCGGAACAGCACAATCGCCGCAACCACGATGGCAAAGGTCACCACGAACGCCAGGAACCCTGGCCCACCCGTGAAATTCGAGGTCATCAACTCTCCCTTCCGACGACTATCCTGCCTCAGCATGAGCACCTCTGAAGACGACGCCCTTGTGCCCGACGCTGACGAGGGTGAGGAGGGCGCCTCACCACGGCGCATGTCACGCAAGGCAAAGATCTGGGGTTGGGCCGGCGTAGCGGCTCTAGTCGCCGTTGCCAGCTGGTTTGGCTGGGGGTCCGCACAGCAGCCGGTGCGTTGGAACGACGTTGGCTTTGCGATCAACTCGCCAACCTCTGCGGAGGCAACGTTCGACGTCTACCTCTACAAAGACAAGGACGCCGTGTGCCACTTGCGAGCGCTCAGTTCCAAGTTTGCCGAGGTGGGAGTTGCGGACACCATCGTGAAGCTCGCGAATGGCAGGCAGCAGCGCATTACCGCCAGCATCGTCACCACCGAGGAGGCCACCACGGCCGTGGTCAAATACTGCGAAGCGGTTGACTGAAACGCGCGGGCTTTGGCCCTGGCGGCGACGCTTGATACCCTTGCTCACCCCCGCAACAAGGAGCATGACGTGACCGAGACCGCTGGCAAGTGGCTGACTCAGGAGGCCTTTGACCGCCTCCAAGCAGAACACGACGACCTCGTCAACGTTCGCCGTCCCGCGATTGCGCGCGAAATTGACGAGCGCCGTCAGGAGGGTGACCTCAAGGAAAACGGCGGTTACCACGCTGCACGTGAGGAGCAGGCAAAGCAAGAAGCGCGCATCAAGCAGCTTCAGCACATGCTCGAGACCGCCGTTGTTGGCGAGGCGCCCGCCTTTGACGGAACCATCGTTCCTGGCAACGTCGTCACGGCTTCCGTGGCAGGACGCGAGATGCGCTTTCTCGTTGGGTCGCGCGAGATTGCCGAGGGCACCGACCTCGACGTCTTCAGCCCGGAATCGCCGCTAGGCGCCGCCGTCCTTGGCAAGACCGAAGGTGACGAGACCAGCTTCACGGCCCCTAATGGCAACGCAATCGCCGTGACGATCATCGCCGCGGAGGCATTCCAAGGCTGATTGGGCAGTTGCCTAGCCTCGCGTCACGAACGCGCGAGCAGCACCGCTACTTCGTAGTGCTCGGTGTGCGGGAACATGTCGAGCAGGCGCACCTGCCGCACTCGCCATGACGGCATCGCCGCCAGATCCTTGGCGAGCGTCACGGCGTTGCAGCTTGAGTAGATCACCGTCTGCACGCCCGAGTCCTCCAACCAGCCCGCCAGCGCCTTCCCAATTCCCCTGCGGGGTGGGTTAACTATCACCAGGTCTGGCGGCGAGGGCTGACCGAATGCCCACTCCGTGGCGTCTGCCGCGATGAACTCCGCCTGGACGCCCAGCGCCAAAGCCGAGCGTTGCGCGGAGGCAACCGCGGCGTCGGACACTTCTACGCCCGTAACTGCACGCCCGGCCCGCGCAACGTGCAACGCGAACCCGCCAACTCCGCAGTACAGGTCCCACACCGAACTCGGCGATGCCACCTCAATCCATTCGGCGGCCTGGCGGTACAACGATGTCGCGACATCCGTGTTGGTCTGGAAGAAGCTGCGCGGCTGGAGGTGCAGGTCCACGCCGTTGATCGCCATGGTGAGCGACGTTGCCTCGGTGAGCATGATTTCGCGCTCGCCTTCCAGCACGGCGCGATGCTCGGCGAGGATGTTCGCTGACGCCACGGTGAGTTGCGGCAATCGGCCTAGCAGCCACGGCAAGTGCTTGCGCAGGCGCGCGAGCGACTCCGTTGAGCGAAGCACGAATCGCACCATCAGTTCGCCGGAGGGCGCCACCGTGACGATGACGTTCTTGAGCTCGCCGCGCCGCTCGGGAACGCTGTACGGCGAAATCCCCGCGAGGGCGATGAACTCTTTGAG
Organism: uncultured Demequinaceae bacterium; assembly: GCA_964392875.1. Classification (GTDB taxonomy): domain Bacteria; phylum Actinomycetota; class Actinomycetes; order Actinomycetales; family Demequinaceae; genus Demequina. Next base: position 2,248 of record CAYMRO010000117.1, on the reverse strand, counting down.
CGGCGTAAATGCTTGGGCCAGCTGCGGCGGGTAGAGCGGGCACTCCTGCAGATCCACGCCGGTTCCGTGGGGAGACAGGATGCCCAACGTGGGGCTGGCGATGGAGCCGCCCGCCACCATCTTGGCTTTTGTGCGGAACCCGCGTTCTGGCCCGACGACGGGGTCAAGCCACGTGGCATCGCTGGCCAGGTGCCCCAACAGGTCGCGGCATTGGGCGAGCTTTCCCGCTACCTGATCCTGGTGCGGCAACTCGATGATGGTGCATGAGCGGCACACGCCAGCCTCGTAGTAGTCGCACTGCATGGGCTAGGAGCTACGCGGGTTCTAGTGCGGGAGCATCGTCTGCGTCGTCCACTTCCTCGCCCGGCGCTAGAGCATCGGGATTATTCATTTTGGTGATGAAGGTGGTGACGAAGGACACGAGCGGCACGGCAATGACGGCGCCAACAAAGCCCGCAAGGAGGGTGCCAATCGAGACGCTTAGCAGGATCACCATGGGGTGAATCGAGGCGGCCTTGCCAAACAGGAACGGGTAGAGGAGAGAGCCTTCAACCTGCTGCACTACCAGCACGATGATGAGCATCCACAGTGCTTCCTTCCAACCACCATCCACGAGGGCAACGGCAATGGCGATGGCTCCGGAGATTGCCGCGCCGAACATCGGGATGAAGGAGAACAGGAAGACCACGATCGCGATGGGCAGCGCGAGGGGCAGGCCCAGGATCCACGCGCCGATGCCGATGCCGAGCGCGTCGATGAACGCAACGAATGCGCTGGTGCGCGCGTAGCGGCCCAAGGTGCCAAAGGCTGCGGTGCCCGCGTTGTCGATGCGCTCCGCGTTGTCACCCGCAACGTGCCCCAGCCCCCACAGCCACATGAGGCGGCCGTCACGCAGGAAGAAGAACAGCGAGAACAGCGCGATGACAAAGCCCGCAAAAACGGAGCCCACGGTGCCAGTCACGGACAGCGCGCCGTTGAAGATGCCCTGCCAATTCTTTTGGAGCAAGTCCGCAAGGTTCTGCTGCAGATTGTCGATGGTGGCTTGGTCAACATGAATGGGACCGTTGACGAGCCAGTCGAGGAACTGATTGAAGCCCTCCACGGCTTGCTCTCGCAGATCATCGAACCCAGCGACGATGGTGCCCCCGGCCGCTGCGATGAGGCCAAGGACAATGAACGCGAAAGACAAAATCACTATGGCCGCTCCAGCGCTGCGCGGCACGCGGTGCTTTTCCATGCGGGTGACGAGGTGTTCCAGCGGCGCCGCGATGATCATCGCAATGACGATGGGCACCAAGATGGCCGAGAGCCTGGCAAAGCCCGCAACGATGACGGCGAGAATCACCCCAATGGCGATGAGTCGCCACGCCCAAGCGGCCGTGATCACGAACCCATAGGGTATTGAGCCAGCGGGAGCGGCGTCCGCGCCATCGACGGACTTCTTGCGGGGCCGGAGCGAAAGGCGAGCCATAACGGGAGCCTAGCCCCGGCGTGGGGCACGGAGCGGAACATCGGTGAGCGTACGAGCGTTTTCTGGCAAGGAAGGGAGTCTCACATGTTTGGAATTGGTACGGACAAGCAGGAATTGGTGACGCGCGAGAAGGCCATGGCGGGCCGCAGCGAGGCCATGGAGATTTCTCCCACGCACGCCGTGCTGGGCACGCCGCTGCAAGGACCATGGCCAGCCGGGCACGAGGTCATCTACTTTGCGATGGGCTGCTTCTGGGGCTCGGAGCGCATCTTCTGGCAAATCCCCGGGGTATATGTGACCGCCGTTGGCTACATGGGCGGCTGGACGCCAAACCCCAATTACGTGGAGGTATGCACCGCGCAGACGGCTCATACGGAGACCGTGCAAGTGGTCTACGACCCCTCTGCGGTTGCGCTTGACACGCTGCTCGCGGCGTTCTGGGAGAACCACGACGCGACCACCCCCAATCGCCAAGGTGGCGACATTGGGACGCAGTATCGATCCGCGATTTACGCCACTACTACTGAGCAGTTGACGGCCGCACTGGCGAGCCGGGACACGTACCAAGCCAAATTGTCCGACGGTGGGTTCGGCACCATTTCCACGGAGATTCTGCCGGTGGCGGGGGCGGGCGACGGCACGTTCTATTACGCGGAGGACTACCACCAGGCGTATTTGTTCAAGAACCCCGGCGGGTACTGCAATCACGGGTTCTGCCAGGTCTCATACGCGTAGATCGCGGGTTGCCGCGTAGGGCGCGCGGGCGCGGCTCTAAGG
>CAYMRO010000116.1:0-7105 GCA_964392875.1 uncultured Demequinaceae bacterium | reverse complement strand
CCGCGGGTGACGTCCCCGTGCTGGGAGCGTCGCACGAGGTGGCCTTCGGTGAGGTGGTGCTCGACGTCAAGGGCCTCAATGTGGACTTCTTCGTCAACGGCGCGTGGGTTCCAGCGGCGATTGACGTTGATTACCAGGTCAAGGCCGGCGAGGTTGTGGCGATCGTTGGCGAGTCGGGTTCCGGCAAGACGCAGTCCTCGATGTCGATCATCGGTCTGCTGCCGCGCAATGGCCGCGCCTCCGGCTCGGCAAAGCTGCGTGGACGCGAACTGGTTGGCTTGCCGCAGCGCAAGCTGACGTCCGTGCGTGGCCCCGAGGTTGGTGTCATCTTCCAGGAGCCCATGACGGCCATGAATCCCGTGCTGACCGTGGGCTCGCAGATCGTGGAGGTGCTTCGCGAGCACACCGATCTGCGTCCCGCCGAGGCCAAGGAGCGGGCGATCGAGCTGCTGCGGCTCGTGGACATCCCCGAGCCCGAGCGACGTTTTGACTCCTACCCGCACCAGCTTTCAGGTGGTCAGCGTCAGCGCGCCATGATCGCGCAGGCTCTGGCCTGTGATCCGGCGCTGCTGTTCGCGGACGAGCCCACAACGGCACTTGACGTCACCGTGCAGGCCGAGATCCTCAACCTGATTCGCGACCTCAAGTCGCGTATCAACGCGGGCATCGTTCTCATCACGCACGACATGGGCGTGGTCGCGGATATGTCAGACCGCATCATCGTCATGAAGGACGGGCGCATCGTTGAGGAGGGCACGGCGGCCGACATCTTCACCAAGCCGCAGCAGGAGTACACGAAGGCGTTGCTCGCGGCCGTGCCGCACCTTGGCTCGACGTTGGCAACTAAGGACTCCAACCGAGTGCCCAGGGATGCCACAGTGGTGTTTGAGGCCAAGGGCCTCGTCATCGACTATCCCAAGCAGGGCAGGCAGCCCGCGTTCCGCGCGGTCAAGGGCATAGACCTCACCATCCGCGAGGGCGAGATCGTGTCGCTCGTTGGCGAGTCCGGCTCCGGCAAGACCACGGTTGGACGTGCAGCAGTGGGGCTGCTGCCTGTGGCCGAGGGCGAGCTCACCGTGGTGGGCGAGAACATGAAGGGCATCTCGCGGCACGATCTTGCAGAGCTCCGCAAGAAGTTCTCCATTGTCTTCCAGGACCCGGGTTCGTCCCTCAATCCGCGCTGGCCCATCGGCCAGTCCATTGCCGAGCCAATGCAGCTCGCTGGTTGGGACAAGGAGCGCCGCACCGCACGCGTAGGCGAACTCATGGACCAAGTGGAGTTGTTGCGGTCATTCCGCAACCGCTACCCCCACGAACTTTCCGGTGGGCAGCGTCAGCGCGTAGGCATTGCGCGCGCGTTGGCCCTTGAGCCAACGTTGCTCATTGCGGACGAGCCAACTTCTGCACTGGATGTTTCGGTTCAGGCGCGCGTGCTGGAGATCTTCACGGGGTTGCAGCGTGAGCACGGCTTTGGCTGCCTCTTCGTGAGCCACGATCTGGCGGTGGTGGAGCAGTTGTCTGACCGCATTGCGGTCATGAAGGACGGCCTCATCGTGGAGCAGGGCGACACCGCGCAGATCATCCAGCACCCCCAGGATCCGTACACGCAGCGACTCATCGCCGCCGTGCCGGTTCCGGACCCCGCAGAACAGGAACGTCGCCGCGCGGCAGCGAACGCCTAGTTGTTAGGGACCGCCTAGTCGTCCTCGGCGGGATCCTTCAAGCGGAACGGCTCAAAGGTCACGGCTTCTCCTGGCAACCCCACGCTGGGGAAGCTCACGCCGTGGTCTTTGACATGGTCGTCCGACGCGTCGGACGACACGGGTGCGGGCGCCGGCAGGATCTTCTCCATCGCCGCCTGCTCGTGCGCGTGTTCGGCGCCGCCACCAAAGATGTTCGAGAGTTCGCTCATTCCGTCACCGTACGCCACCAAACTCCTGAGCGCGAGGTGCGCGGGGCGTCGGGCAGGCAGAACGCCCAAGTAGAATTGCTCCCCGTGGCTCTCACTATCGGAATCGTCGGCTTGCCCAATGTTGGCAAGTCCACGCTGTTCAATGCCCTCACTCGCGCCGAGGTGCTCGCGGCGAACTACCCGTTCGCAACCATCGAGCCCAATATTGGCGTGGTTTCACTGCCCGACGCTCGGTTGGGTCAGTTGGCCGAGGTCTTTGGTTCGGAGCGGCTCATGCCGGCAACGGTGTCCTTTGTTGACATTGCGGGCATCGTCAAGGGCGCCTCTGAGGGGGAGGGGCTTGGCAACGCGTTCCTTGCCACGATTCGCGAGGCGGACGCGATCTGCCAGGTGACACGTGCCTTCACGGACCCCGACGTTGTGCACGTTGACGGGCGGGTTGACGCCGCGTCAGACATCGAGACCATCAACACGGAGCTGATCCTCGCGGACTTGCAGACCATGGAGAAGGTGATTCCCCGCCTCGAGAAGGAGGCACGGGTCAAGAAGGGGGATGCTGCTCTGCTCGCCGCCGCGAACACCGTTAAGGAGATCCTCGATTCCGGTACCGCGGTGTCCGCAGGCGCGGCCGCGGCCAAGCTGGACCTCGCTGATATTCGTGAATTCAACCTCCTGACGGCCAAGCCGTTTATCTACGTCTTTAATACGGACGACGCTGGGCTACTTGACGCCGAGCGGCGGGCCGAGCTTGCGGCCCAGGTGGCGCCTGCGGAGGCAATCTTCCTCGACGCCAAGTTTGAATCCGAGCTGGTAGACCTCACCGAGGACGAGGCGCGCGAGATGCTCGAGGAGAGCGGGCAGAGCGAATCTGGGCTGGACCAATTGGCGCGCGTAGGCTTCGACACTCTTGGCCTCCAGACGTACCTCACGGCCGGGCCAAAGGAGGCGCGCGCGTGGACGGTGCGCAAGGGGGCAACGGCGCCGCAGGCGGCGGGCGTGATCCACACCGATTTTGAGCGTGGCTTCATCAAGGCCGAGGTGGTGCACTTTCAGGACTTGCTCGACGCTGGGTCCATGGCCGCGGCCAAGGCCGCAGGCAAGGTGCGCATCGAGGGCAAGGACTACGTGATGCAAGACGGCGACGTTGTGGAGTTCCGCTTCAACGTCTAGGTGCCGACGGCGTGTGCTCACGCGTGTGACAGTCTTGACTCGTGGTTTCGATTCAGACCCTCAGCGACGACGATCGGCGGCTGGTCGCGAGGTGGGCGCTGGACTGCGCCGAGCGCGTGGTGCCCTTGTTCCACGCAGATGCGACTGCACGGGACGTCCTGGATGACGCGATAGCGCGCACGCGCGCCTATAGCGCAGGCGAAAGCAGCGCGGCCGCCGAGATCAGCAAGCGGCTCACCGCAGGAAGGGCAGCCTCCGCGGCGACAACTCCAGCTGGCGCCGCCGCCGCACGTTCGGTTGCCCAAGCCGCGGCGGTGGCCCACATGGGCGCGCATGCGCTTGGTGCGGCCGGCTACGCCGCGAAGGCGGTTTCGCTGGCGCATCCTGACGCACCACAGGCAGTTGAGGAGGAGATTCGCTGGCAGATCGCCCAGCTGAGCGAGCCCCAGCGTGCGGCGCTCGGGCTACTGCCGCTTTTGGGTACAGACACTTCCGGGCCGCTTGGGCCAGGTCTCCTGACCCAGGGAATCGTGGGAGAGGCTATCCGCGAGCTTCAGGCGCAGATTAGTTAACAGGGCGGAACAGCAGGTAGGCCTTGCAGCCCAAGCACAATCCGGTGGCCGCGTTGAGCGCCGTTGCGCCAAAGGCGATGGCGGTGAGCACGTACCCGGCCACGTCGAAGCCAGCCAGGAAGCAGATCAGCGCCACAGCGGTCAACACGAAGCCAACGCCCTGCGCGAACCGCGGGGGCCGCGCATCCTCAAGCCTCGTTGGCGCTGAGATCCGTGGCCAGATGAATCGCGCGAAGAGCTGCGCCCAAACCGACCACTGAAAACTGACGAAGGCAGTGAACCCGAACAACGCAACCTGGGTTGCGAGCAGCCCCAAACCGAGGGGGCGGATGGCGTCAATTACGAGCAGCACAACGCCGAGTACAACGGCGGTAGCGCCCGCGCTGAATCGCAGCAGACGCGGATCCACCGTGGAGCGGAGAGGGCACGATCCAATGCTGTTTGGCATGTTCTCTCCTCGGCGGTGGGTGCAAAGTGCTCTGGCCGAGTGAGAATAGCGGCTTAGGTCTTTTCTTCCCAGCCCATGCAGTGACGCAGGTAGGCGGGCTCGTGCATGCCCAGCATGACCTCAGTCATCCTTACGGCGTCCACGGTTTCCCGAATGTTGTGCATGCGCACAATGCGTGCGCCGCCGTAAATGCACGCAACCATCGCGGCGAGCGACCCCTCCAAGCGTTCGTGCTTGGGCCGTCGATTGATCGACTCGCCCACAAAGTCCTTATTGGAAACGGCCACCAGAGTGGGCAGGCCAATCGCCACAATCTCATCGAGCCTGCGCACCAGGTCCAACGAGTGGAGGGTGTTCTTATTGAGGTCGTGACCTGGGTCAACGATAAGCCGATGCGCTGGCACGCCAGCGACCATCGCCCGGTCTACCCTTTCCTCCAGGAACGCTCTTACCTCATCGACTACGTCCGCGTACTTGGGTGCGCGGGGCTCGGATCTGGGCGGCCCGATGCTGTGGGTAAGGACCAGCGTCGCGTCAGTTTCCGCCACGGCGCCAGCCATGTCCCGATCCCACAGTCCGCTCGTGTCGTTAATCACGGAGGCGCCCGCGGCAATCGCGCCGCTTGCTATGACAGCAGACGTCGTGTCCACCGAAATGACCACGTCGGAGTGTGACGCAATGGCCGTTACGAGGGGAAAGATGCGCTCGGCCTCTTCCTCAACCGAGACGTGGGGCCCCTTTCCGAACGGCACGCCCCCAATGTCCACCCAGTCCGCGCCCGCTTCCACCGCTCGCAGTGCCGCAGCCACGGCGGCATCGAGGGCGAACGTGGAGCCCTTGTCATAGAACGAATCCGGGGTACGGTTCACGATCGCCATGACCGCAATTTGCTTGTCAAAGTCAAACCGCTTGCCGCCAATGTCGCGCACTTGGCTGTCGAGGGCAGCTACGGGAAGCGACGCCACTAGATGCTCGCCAAGGCAATAGTTTGGTCCGCGAGGCGTGCCTCATCCACCGCTCGTGCGGACTTGATGAGCGCCTGGACCTGCTCGTTCACATCCCACACATTGACATTCATGCCAGCGACCACCACTCCCGATTTGAGCCAGAACGCGATGAACTCTCGCTTGGAGCGGTCGCCGCGGTACACAACGTTGGCGCCGCGGATGAGCGGCGGAAAGCCCGAATATTCCATGCCCAGATCGTATTGATCCGTGTAAAAGTAGGGAACGTCGTCAAGGGAAGCATCTTCGCCCAGCATCGACTTGGCGGCGACCTTGCCGCTCGCAATCGCGGTTGCCCAGTGCTCGTTGCGCATTGGCTGCTTCACAAAGGGGTGGTAGGCGTTGGCAACATCGCCCGCGGCAAACACATCCTGAGCGCTCGTGGCGAGGTGTTGATCTACGAGAATCCCATTGTCGATTGTCAGCCCAGCGGCTTGCGCCAAGGCGGTATTGGGAACCGCGCCTATGCCCACCACCACCAAGTCTGCGGGAACGGTGCCGTGGTCAGTCAGCACCCCAGCCACGCGACCATCCGACTGTTCAAATCCCAACACGTTCGTTTCGAGTTTGAACTCAACACCATTGGATTCGTGAAGGTCCTGGAACATTGCGCCAAGCTCGTCACCCAGCGCATTCGACAGCGGGATCTTGTCTGGGCCAACCACCGTGACCTCGTTGCCGTACGTGCGCGCGGCTGCCGCAAGCTCGAGTCCGATCCATCCGGAGCCAATGAAGACAACCCGCTTGCCGCCGGAGGTGAATGCGCTCCGGAGCGCCTGGGAGTCCTCCACGGTCCGCAGATAGTGGATGCCCTTGGCGGAAGCGCCTGGAACGTTGAGCCGTCGCGGTGAGGCCCCGGTTGCGAGCAGCAGCCGATCAAAGGGCATCTCGTGGCCGGTTTCGAGGGTCAGCGTGTGGTCACCAAAGCTGGCGACCTTGGTGCCGATCGCTAGCTCTACGTGCTGCTCGTGGTACCAATCCGAGGGTTGAACGTCGATTTTCTCGCGTTCCTTGCGTCCCAAGAGGAATTCCTTGGACAACGGTGGCCGCAAGTACGGCCGGTGAGATTCCTCGGCAATGAGGTGCACGTGCCCATCGAAGCCTGACTTGCGAAGTTGCTTCGCAGCAGTGGCGCCAGCGAGCCCGCCCCCAATGATGACGAAGACTTGGTTCCGAGACATGCGGTGCTCCTGCCGGTCGGTGTGGACCCTTATAACGTCAACCTACTCAGGACAAAATCTTATGTCAACTTTCACCTTTTTAGATTCTTGGTTACGCTTGGGCCATGGATGTTTCCCACGTTGCGCCGGGTCTGGAGGCAGCGGCTGCGGTGCGCGAACCCATTCGTAAGCGCCTCATGGAGTTCGCTGCGCGGCACCAGTCCCCATTTACGAGGGACGATGCCGCAGCGGCCCTGGGCGTCCCCAGGAGCACCGTGGCCTTCCACCTTGAGCGGCTAGCCGAGGTGGGCTTGCTGGACGTGCGGAGCGAGCGCGTCAACGGCAAGACCGGCCCTGGTGCGGGCAGGCCATCGAAGATCTATTCGCGCTCGCCCGCGGAGTTTGGCTTCTCCATCCCCAATCGCGAATACGACCTCATGGGCGATCTGCTCGCATCGACCCTTGAGGCGCTGCCCAATACTGACGGCATTCGCCAGGCTTTGGGCGAGGTATCTCACCGAGCGGGTGCCGCCGCAGGTGCGGCCGCGGGAAGTTTTGAGCAGGTGCTCGATCGTCTTGGCTGCGAACCCGTTGGTGACGCGGCGATGAGCGAGGGGATGGGATTCGCGAATTGTCCCTTTGGCAAGCTGGCGGCGGGCCATTCGGACCTCGTGTGCGCAGCCAACCACGCGTACCTCGTCGGTGCCGCCGAGGCTACGGGCTTGCCGCCTGGAACGGTGACCTTGACGCCTGCGAAGCTGGGGTGCTGCATCACCATCCGTGTCGCCAATTGACCCAAGGAGCACGCAATTCCCGCCAGTAGCGCAGTGCCCGCCAGT